>NZ_WKEE01000015.1:0-90540 GCF_021605635.1 Stenotrophomonas sp. PA-6-5C | reverse complement strand
GCGAATTTCCCGGTGACGGATGGCAAAGGCATTGTTGTTATCGGGTGGGGAGAAAAATGTAGTGCCGAGCTACGCTCGGCTCCGAGCGAAGCGACCCGCCTTTGCTCTGCTTTTCTTTTGATCTTCCGTGGCTGACGCACACGGAAACTGTCAGAGGCCGGTCGGGGTGGGCTGCGCAGGGGCGTGAGCCGCATGGATGCGGCGACCGAGCTTACATGGACGTACTTGCAGCGACCCCTGCGCAGCCCACCCCGACCGGCCAAGCCCGGCTGTTGCTCTCAGCCACGAGGGGCTCCGCCGTTGGCCGTACCCAGCCGATAGGCGCGATAATGCCCCGATGGAAACCGTCCGCATCGCCACCCGCAAGAGCCCGCTCGCCCTTTGGCAGAGCGAACACGTCGCCGACCGCCTGCGCCAGGCACATCCCGATCTGCACGTGGAACTGGTGCCGATGAGCACCCGCGGCGATGAAGTGCTGGATCGCTCGCTGGCAGCCATCGGTGGCAAGGGCCTGTTCCTCAAGGAACTGGAACTGGCCATGCTGCGCGGCGAGGCCGACTGTGCGGTGCATTCGCTGAAGGACGTGCCGATGGAGCTGGATGCGCCGTTCGCACTGCCGGCGATGCTGACCCGGCATGATCCGGCAGACGGCTTTGTCTCCAACCTGTATGCGTCGCTGGATGCGCTGCCGATCGGTGCCCGCGTCGGTACCTCGTCACTGCGCCGGCAGGCCCAGCTGCGCGCGCTGCGCCCGGACCTGGAACTGCTGGACCTGCGCGGCAACGTCAACACCCGCCTGGCCAAGCTCGACAACGGTGGCTACGACGCCATCGTGTTGGCGGTGGCTGGTCTTGAGCGGTTGGGCCTGGGGGGGCGCATTGTCGCCCGCCTGCAGCCGCCGCAGTGGTTGCCGGCGCCGGCGCAGGGCGCGGTGGCGGTGGAGTGCGATGGCGGCAACGCGGCGCTGATGACGCTGTTTGCAGGCCTGGATGACGCCGCCACGCGCGCCTGTGTGGAAGCGGAGCGGGCCATGAACCGCGCGCTGCACGGCAGCTGTCATGTGCCGGTGGCGGCGATCGCGCAGTGGCAGGGGCAGGATCTGCACCTGCAGGGTCTGGTCGGCAGTGCCAGTGACGGCCGCGCGGTGCGTGCCGACGCCGTGGGGCCGGCCAGCGACCCGGAAGTGCTGGGCCAGCGCGTGGCGAAGATGCTGCTGGAGGCGGGCGCCGGCGAGCTGTTGAACGTCTGAGTTCGCTGGATCGTGCCCACCAAGGTGGGCACCTACCGGAAAAGGAAACGGGCGCCTGGCGCCCGTTTCGCTTACTTGAACTTGTAGACCACGTTCATCGTGGTCAGCGTATCGGTCTTGCGCTTGTCCTCGGCGACGTCGCTGTTGTAACGCGCCTGCCAGCCGGCCTTCAGCGCCAGATGCTCGTTCATGCTCACCGAGACACCGAAATCGTTCTGGCCGAAGGTGTTGTACGAACCGGATTCGACCAGCAGGGTGTTGATCAGGTCGGTGTTGTCGGTCAGCGAGTACTTCAGGTCGAACAGGCCGCGACCGATCAGGCCGGTGCGGGTGCGGTCGTCCTCGGTGCTGTGGGTGCGGCGCACACCGGGGCCGATCTGCGCGTCGAACGAGAAACGCTCGGTGTTCCACAGCCGGGTGCCGTAACCCAGACCGAACGAGCTCTGCCGATCGTAGGTGGCGAAATCATCACGCTCGGTACGCACCGTGGCGGTCAGCTGGCGATGTTCGCCCAGCTGCAGCGCGCTGCCAGCACTGCCGGTGTAGCGGTTGGCGGTGGTGTTGTTGCGGCGGGTGGTGGTGCCGTCGTCGCTGGTCTCGATCACCTTGGAGCTGGAGCGCAGGCCGAACAGGTCCATGCTGTGCACCCAGTCGCCATCGGTGTAGCGCAGGCGCAGGCGGCCGTTGAAGCTCTCGGTGCTGCTGTTGCCACGTGCCGACGCGAAGCCGAGTTCGCCACCGCTGCCACTCCACGGCGAGGACATCGCCGCCAGTTCGGAGGCATCCTGCGCATACGCCAGCGGGGCGCAGAGCAGCAAGGGGACCAGCAGGGACACGCGCAGGGACATCGAGGCTTCTCCGAAGCGATTGGCAGCCGGTGATGATACTGGAAGCGTGATGACCGTCCGAATCGCCCGTCCCGCCTGCTTCAGCAGGCGTTGTCGGCGAGCCCTATTCAGGGCAGATCGACCTGCAGGGCCGGATCGTTGAAGCGCGAGTAGCGCAGCCGCAGCTGGAAGGGTTTGCCGTTGTTGTGGCCACTGCGCACGATCTGCCGGGGCAGGCCCTGCGCATCCACCCAGTACTCCAGGCGCTCACCGGCGGTGGCGCCACGCAGGCGGTAGTGGCGCGTGCTGACGCCATCCAGCGTCTGCTCGCCCAGATCTTCGGCCTGCAGGGCCTGCGCGGGGATATCGGCGGGCAGCGGGCTGCGCCATTGCTCCAGCAACCCCGGCGGGGTCGGCACCTGGCGGATCGCATCGTCGGCCTGCAGGAACATGGTGTCGCCGATGATCACCTGCGGCCCGGCAGGGGTCTGCACCCGGAACCGATCCGGGGCAACGAAGTCCATCGCGGTGCGCACCGGCTGCTGCGCGCCCAGCACCTCCAGCTCGGCGTGGAAGCTGCGCAGGGCGGCAAATCTCTGGCTGGCAGACAGCACCGCCTGTGCCGGATCGGCAGCGGGGACGGGCGTTGCAGCATCGGTGGGCGCCGGTGCGCGGTCGCAGGCGGCCAGCAGCAGGCAGGCCAGCAGGGGCAGGACAGACAACCGGCGCATCGGGCGCTCCGCAGGGCAGGGGCGCCCACGATAGCCCAATCGTCCGCCACAACGCCCGAGACTCGGACATAATCGGGGGCATGGACCGATACGAACGCATCACCGCCCTGCATCGTCTGCTCAAGTCCGCACGCTATCCGGTGACGGTGGCGACCCTGCAGGACAAGCTCGGTTGCTCCCGGGCCACCGTCTACCGCGACCTGGCGTTCCTGCGCGATGCGCTGATGGCGCCGATCGAGGGCGATGGCGAGGCAGGCTTCCGCTACCTGGCCGACGAGAGCGACCGCTTCGAGCTGCCCGGGCTGTGGCTGAGCTCGGAGGAGCTGCACGCCCTGCTGGCCTCGCAGCACCTGCTGGCGCGTACCGGCGGCGGCGTGCTGTCTTCGGTGCTGGCACCGCTGCAGCAGCGCATCGAGAGCCTGCTGGCCGCCCAGGCAGGTGTTTCCAGCTGGCCGGTGGACCGGGTCCGGGTAATCCCGCACCGTGGCCGCAAGTTCGATGAAGCCAGCTTCCGTTCGGTCGCCTCGGCGGTGCTGGAACGCAAGCAGCTGGGCTTTGAGTACCGTGCCCGCTCGACCGACGAAGCGACCAAGCGCACCGTATCGCCGCAGCGGCTGACCCATTACCGCGACAACTGGTATCTGGACGGCTGGGACCATGATCGCGAGGCCCTGCGCAGCTTCGCGGTGGACCGCATCTACAAGGCGCGGGTGATCGACAGCACCGCCCGCGATGTCGCCGACAGCGAGCTGGACGAGCAGCTGGGCGCCAGCTACGGCATCTTCTCCGGTGCGCCGAAGGGCTGGGCAACCATCCTGTTCAGTGCCAAGGCCGCGCGCTGGGTGGCCGATGAGCACTGGCACTCCAAGCAGCAGGGACGCTTCCTCGCTGATGGCCGTTACGAACTGAAAGTGCCCTACAGCGTGTCGCGCGAACTGTTGATGGACGTGTTGCATTACGGGTCCGATGCCGAGATCGTCGAACCGATGATGCTGCGCGAGCAGGCCAAGGCGTTGCTGGAACTGGCCCTGACCAACTACGAAAAATCCTGACACCTCCCCCCGAGATCGATTGCGCCCATGAAGAAGACCCTGTTGCTGCCCCTGTTCGCCGCTGCGCTGGCACTGACCGCCTGCGGCAAGTCCGGCGAGCCTTCGCAGAAGCTGGTGGTGGCCGCCACCGCCGTGCCGCATGCCGAGATCCTGGAAGTGGTCAAGCCGATCCTCAAGCAGGAAGGCGTGGAGCTGGACGTGCGCGTGTTCAACGACTACGTGCAGCCCAACGACCAGCTGGTGCAGAAGCAGGTGGATGCCAACTACTTCCAGACCGAGCCGTACCTGGACGCCTACAACCGCGATCGCAAGACCGACCTGACCAAGGTGGTGGGCGTGCACATCGAGCCCTTCGGTGCGTACTCGCGCAAGATCAAGTCGCTGGCCGAGCTGCGTGAAGGGGCCGATGTGGTGATCCCCAACGACCCGAGCAACAACAGCCGTGCGCTGATCCTGCTGCACAAGGCCGGCGTGATCGAGCTGAAGGACCCGACCAACGCGCTGGCCACGCAGCGCGACATCGTGTCCAACCCGAAGAAGCTGAAGTTCCGCGAGCTGGATTCGGCCATGCTGCCGCGCGTGCTGGACCAGGTCGATCTGGCCCTGATCAACACCAACTATGCGCTGGATGCCGGTCTCAACCCGACCAAGGACGCGCTGGCGATCGAGAGCAAGGACTCGCCGTACGTGAATTTCCTGGTTGCCCGCCCGGACAACAAGGACGACGCCCGCGTGCAGAAGCTGGCCAAGGCGCTGACCAGCCCGCAGGTGAAGACCTTCATCGAGACCAAGTACAAGGGCGCGGTGCTGCCGGCGTTCTGACCGCGGCGATCCGCTGACGATGCCTGTGGTGGGCGTCGACCTGGGTCGACACTGCCCTTCCTGTAGAGCCGAGCCCACGCTCGGCTCTGCTGTTTTCGGCATTCCACCAACGGCAGCCGAGCATGGCTCGGCTCTACTAATGTCAATCGACGTGGAAGGCGAGGGTGGCGGCCACGGCCTGCTGCCATCCGGCGTAGAGTTTCTCGCGCCGGGCCACCGCCATCTGCGGTTCGAAGCGGCGATCCAGCCCCCACTGTGACGCGATCTGCTCGCGGCTTTCCCAGAAGCCGACCGCCAGCCCCGCCAGGTAGGCCGCACCCAGCGCGGTGGTCTCGGTCAGCCGCGGGCGCAGCAGCGGCACGCCGAGGATGTCGGCCTGGAAACCGGCGAGGAAGTCGTTGCCGATCGCTCCCCCATCGGCACGCAGTTCACTGAGCGAGATGCCCGCATCGGACTGCATCGCGTCCAGTACGTCGCGGGTCTGGTAGGCCATCGCCTCCAGTGCTGCCCGCACGAAGTGCGCCTTGCGGGTGCCACGGGTCAGGCCGAACATCGCACCGCGTACGTCGCTGCGCCAGTACGGTGCACCCAGGCCGACGAAGGCCGGCACCAGATACACCCCCGCGCTGTCCGGCACCTGTGCGGCCAAGGCCTGGCTGTCGGCGGCGCGATCGATCATGCGCAGGCCATCGCGCAGCCACTGCACCACCGAGCCGGCGACGAAGATCGATCCTTCCAGCGCGTACTCCACCTTTCCATCCAGGCCCCAGGCAATGGTGGTCAGCAAGCCATTGCGCGAGCGTACGGCCTGCGTGCCGGTGTGCATCAGCATGAAGCAGCCGGTGCCATAGGTGTTCTTGACCATGCCCGGCTGGAAGCAGGCCTGGCCGAACAGCGCGGCCTGCTGGTCGCCGGCGATGCCGGCAATCGGGATCGGATGGTCGAAGAAGAACTGCGGGCGCGTGTGCGCGTATACCGAACTGGAATCGCGCACCTGCGGCAGCATCGCGCGCGGGATGTCCAGCAGTGCCAGCAGGTCATCGTCCCATTCCAGGGTATGGATGTTGAACAGCAGCGTGCGCGCGGCGTTGCTGTAGTCGGTCACGTGCGCCTGGCCGCCGCTGAGATTCCACACCAGCCAGCTGTCGATGGTGCCGAACAGCAGCTCGCCACGTTCGGCCCGTTGCTGCGCGCCTTCGACGTGATCGAGGATCCAGCGGATCTTGGTGGCCGAGAAATAGGCGTCGATCAGCAGGCCGGTGCGCTCGCGGATCAGCGCTTCGTGGCCGCCGGACTTCAACCGCTCGCAGATGGCCTGGCTCTGCCGCGACTGCCAGACGATGGCGTTGTGGATCGGCTGGCCGCTGGCGCGGTCCCAGACCACGGTGGTTTCGCGCTGGTTGGTGATGCCCAGCGCCGCGATGTGGCGGGGATCGATCTGTTCGCGGCTGAGCAGTTCAGTGATCGTGGCGTAGACGCTGGTCAGGATCTCGCGCGGGTCATGCTCAACCCAGCCCGGCTGTGGAAACACCTGGGTGAACTCGCGCTGCGCGCTGCCGACGATGTCGCCGCCACGATCGAACAGGATCGCGCGCGAACTGGTGGTTCCCTGGTCGATGGCCAGCACGTAGCGGGGCGTCATGCAGCGTCTCCAGTGGCGATGTTGGAATCGTAATGCATCGGCGGCGCAGGGCTGCGCCTGGCACTACCGGCAATGTGAATCCATCCACGCCTGCAGCCGTGCCGCCTGCGCCGCATCCATCTGCAGCCCCAGCTTGCTCCGTCGCCACAGTACATCCTCGGCGCTTCGGGCCCATTCGTGGTCACACAGGAACGCCACCTCGCGTGCGTGCAGGCCCGCGCCAAAGTCTTCGCCCAGATCGAGCAGGGCATTCGCGCCGTGCAGCAGATCGACGCTGCGGCTGCCATAGGCGCTTGCCCAGCGCCGCAGTGTGGTTTCCGGCAGCCAGGGGGCCTGTTGCCGTAGTTGCTCGCGTGCCTGCCCGGCATCGCCCCAGTCGCTGCCGGGCAGCGGCTCGCCTGCCGCCGTCCAGGCTGGGCCTGCGTGCGGCAGACTGGAGCGCAGCAGATCCAGTGCTTCCTCGGCCAGCACCCGGTACGTGGTCAGCTTGCCGCCCAGCACGTGCAGCGCAGGCGCACCGTCGGCGTCCAGTTGCAGGCGATAGTCGCGGCTCAGTTTCGCCGCGCGCGGGTCCGGGTCGGCCAGCAACGGGCGCACACCAGCAAACTGCCAGACCACCTCGGCAGGTGTGATCGGGTCGCGCAGGTAGCCGTTGGCCGCGCTGCACAGGTAGTCCACCTCCAAAGGCAGCACACCGCAGCGTGCGGGGTCGCCGCGATAGTCGGTGTCGGTGGTGCCGATCAGCAGATGGTCGTGGAAGGGCAGCAGGAACACCACGCGGCCGTCGGGCTGCTGCAGCAGGCAGGCCCTGTCGTTCGGCCAAGGGCGGCGCAGCACGATGTGGCTGCCCTGCACCAGGCGCAGCGCAGGTCCGCTGCTGCGGGCGTGCATGCGCTCCAGCAGGCCGCCGGCCCAGGGTCCTGCGGCGTTGGCCACCGCCCGTGCCTGCACGGTCTGCTGATGGCCGGATGTGTCTTCCAGCACGACGCGCCAGTGCCCCTGCTCGCGTCGCAGATCCACGCAGCGCGTGCCGGTCAGGATGCGTGCACCCCGTTGCGCAGCGTCGAGCGCGTTGAGGATGACCAGCCGCGCATCATCCACCTGCGCATCGGCATAGCTGAAGGCGTGCCGCAGCTGCGGCGACAGCAGCGCGCCGAGCGGATCGTCGTGCAGATCCACGCCGCGCGACGCAGGGAAGGCGGGGCTGCGCCGGCCCAGATGGTCGTACAGCCAAAGGCCGAGGCGCAGCATCCAGCGTGGCCGCAGATGCGGTTGCCACGGAAGCACGAAGCGCAGCGGCCGCACCAGGAACGGCGCCTGCCGGCGCACCACCTCGCGCTCGCCCAGCGCCTTGCGCACCAGGCCGAACTCGCTCTGCTCCAGGTAGCGCAGGCCGCCATGGATCAGCTTGCTGCTGGCGCTGGAGGTGTGCGCTGCCAGGTCGTGCTGTTCGCACAGCAGTACCTTCAGGCCACGGCCACTGGCATCACGGGCGATGCCGGCACCGTTGATGCCACCGCCGATCACCAGCAGGTCGACCTCGTCCATCGTGCCTCCGCATCTTGTTTATGTAGAGCCGCGCCTCCATTGACCGTGGGCGCCATTGAACGTAACGCATCGCAATGCGCGCGGAGCCCGCCGCTCGACTCGGGATAGGGGGCTTGGCATGACTCTACAAAAAAGCAGCCGAGCATGGGCTCGGCTCTACCGGCGGAACCCGGGTGACGGAAACGACGACGGGCCCCGAAGGGCCCGTCGCGGTACAACAATGACGCAGAAGCGCCTAGAAGCGGGCGCCGATGCCGAAGCCGACGGTCCACGGATCCATCTTCGCTTCGCCGATCTTCTCGCCGCCGACCTTCACGTCCGGACGCGAGCGCATGTAGCGGGCGTCGGCACGGGCGAACCAGGTCGAGTTGATGTTCATGTCCACGCCGACGGTGCCGATCACGCCCTTGGCATCCTTCAGGCGGATGTCGGAGTCGCTGCCGTCTGCCAGGGTTTCATTGCTGAAAGCCGACTGGAAGTAGCCCACGCCCACGAACGGACGGAACACGTTGTCGGCCTGGCCGAAGTGGTACTGGCCGCTCAGTGCGACCGGCTGCTGCTCGACGCTGCCGAGGCGGGCATTGCCCGGGCCCTTCACCTTGTGGTCGAACTTGTCTGCAGCGCCCCACAGTTCAACGGCCCAGTTGTCGTTGATGTAGTAGCTGAAGCTGACGGTCGGTGCCGGGCCGCCATCGACCTTCTTGATGCCGTCGATCGGGTCATTCTTCGGCTGCAGCAGCGAGACGCCGCCAACCACGGCAAAATGCTTGCCCGAGGCGGTGTCGGTGGTGCTGCTGTCCTGCGCGAAGGCAGCCGGTGCGAACGCGGCGGAGGTCAGCAGGGCGAGGCTCAGGATACGGATGGAGCGCATGGGGGAATCTCCTAATGTTTCTTGTTTTGGGCCCCCGGTTGCGGGGCGAGCACACCGTAGTCGCCCCAACATGAATCGAATCCGACGCGCGTTAAAAATTAGTTCGCATTGTTCAGCGAACAGCGCGAAACGCTTGTTTTCATGCGGTTTCTGCCATTCCGGAATATTCATGCAGTTGGAGAAGATGTGAGCGCCGCAACGTTGTGCATCGGCCTGCCTGCGCAGGTGAACACGGATTGCCGGGTGTTGCTGCTGGGTTCAATGCCCGGTATCGCTTCGTTGCAGGCAAAGCATTACTACGCCCACCCACGCAATCGCTTCTGGCCGTTGCTCGGCGACCTGTGCGGCTTCGATCCGTCGTTGCCGTATGCACAGCGACTGCAGGCGCTGGTCTCCAATGGCGTTGGCCTGTGGGATGTGATCGGTCGCTGTGAACGGCGCGGCAGCCTGGATGCGGACATCGTGCGTGGCACGGAAGTGGCCAATGCTCTTCCCGCACTGATCGCCGCGTTGCCTGACCTGCAGCTGATCGGCTGCAATGGCGGCGCGGCGATGCAGGCCTTCCAGCGCTGGGTGCTGCCGCAGCTGGCCGCCTCGCCAACTGTGCTGGCGCTGCCGTCCACCAGCCCGGCCAATGCAGCATGGTCGTTGCCGCGCCTGCGCCAGGCCTGGCAGCCGGTGGCCGTTGCGCTGGCGACATCAAGCGGACATCGACAGGACAATACGCTACCGACTGGAAGCGCCGGCAGGCCATGAGCAACAGCGTGTCCCGGCTGCGTGCGTACTGAAAACACCTGTAACGGTTGGCGCAGGCCCGCGCTGGCCGCACAATAGACGTTTCCCTACACCAGATTGCCGGAGTTCTCCCCATGGCCGAAATCAAGGAAGCACGTGTCCCCGATATCGGTGACTACAGCGATATCCCGGTAATCGAGGTGCTTGTTGCCGTCGGCGATACGGTGAAGAAGGACCAGGGCCTGGTCACGCTGGAAAGCGATAAAGCGACCATGGAGGTGCCGTCCTCGGTGGCCGGCGTGGTCAAGGAAATCAAGGTCAAGCTGGGCGACAGCCTGTCTGAAGGCAAGGTCGTGGCGCTGATCGAAGTGGCCGACAGCGAGGCTGCCCAGCCGGCTGCCGCTGCGCCCGCACCGGCCAAGGCCGCTGCTCCGGCCGCTGCCACCCAGGCGGCTCCCGCTGCCGCTCCGGCTCCGGCCGCCCCCGCCCCCGCTGCCAGCGGCGGCGCGGTTGAAGCGCTGGTGCCGGATATCGGCGACTACAGCGGCATTCCGGTCATCGAAGTGCTGGTCGCCGTGGGCGATACGGTGAAGAAGGACCAGGGCCTGGTCACGCTGGAAAGCGACAAGGCCACCATGGAAGTGCCGTCGTCGGTCGCCGGCGTGGTCAAGGAGATCAAGGTCAAGGTCGGCGACAATCTGTCGCAGGGCAACGTGGTCGCCATCATCGAAGCCGAAGGCGCTGCCGCCCCGGCCCCGAGCAAGGCCGCCGCTGCCGCCGCCCCGGCCGCCGCCGAGACGGCCACCAAGGTCGAGCCGGTCGCCGTGCCGGCACAGCCGGACAAGCTGGCCGCCCGCGAGATCGCCAGCGCCCCCTCGGCCGGCGCGCCGAGCAGCCCGCCGGTGCAGTTCAACGCCGATGGCGTGCTGCCGGCCAAGGTGCCCTACGCATCGCCGGTGGTACGCGTGTTCGCCCGTGAGCTGGGTGTCGACCTGCTGCAGGTCAGCGGCAGCGAGAAGGGCGGCCGCATCACCAAGGCCGACGTACAGAAATTCGTCAAGGCCGCGCTCAGCGGCGGCGTTCCGGCGGCTGCCGGTGGCACCGTGGCCGCCGGCGGTGGCCTCAACCTGCTGCCGTGGCCGAAGGTCGATTTCAGCAAGTTCGGCGACGTTGAAGTGCAGCCGCTGTCGCGCATCAAGAAGATCTCCGGTGCGAACCTGGCCCGCAACTGGGCGATGATCCCGCACGTCACCCAGTTCGAGCAGGCCGACATCACCGACCTGGAAGGCCTGCGCGTGGCGCTGAACAAGGAGAACGAGAAGGCCGGCATCAAGCTGACCATGCTCGCCTTCCTGATCAAGGCCAGCGCTGCGGCGCTGAAGCAGTTCCCGGAGTTCAACGCTTCGCTGGATGCCAGCGGCGAGAACCTGACCCTGAAGAAGTACTTCAACATCGGTTTCGCGGCCGATACTCCGAACGGCCTGGTCGTTCCGGTCATCCGCGATGTCGACAAGAAGGGCGTGGTGCAGATCGCGCAGGAAACCGGCGAGCTGGCCAGGAAGGCACGCGACGGCAAGCTCGGCCCGGCCGACATGAGCGGCGGTTGCTTCTCGATCAGCTCGCTGGGCGGCATCGGCGGCACCGCGTTCACCCCGATCGTCAATGCACCGGAAGTGGCCATCCTCGGCGTCTCCAAGTCGTCCATCCAGCCGGTCTGGAACGGCAAGGAGTTCGCACCGAAGCTGATGCTGCCGCTGTCGCTGAGCTACGACCACCGCGTCATCGATGGCGCCCTGGCCGCACGCTTCACCACGTACCTCTCGCAGGTGCTGGCCGACATGCGCCGCGTGCTGCTGTAAGGCACCGCTTCGCCCCCACCGTGCGGCCGCTGCCCCTGGCGCGGCCGCCTGTCGAAACGCAGTGACAGCCCACCGGCCACGCCGGTCGGGCACGAGGAAAACCCACCATGGCCACGATTGAAATCAAGGTTCCCGACATCGGCGATTACAGCGATGTACCGGTGATCGAAGTGCTGGTCGCCGTTGGCGATACGGTGAAGAAGGACCAGGGTCTGGTGACCCTGGAGTCGGACAAGGCCACCCTGGAAGTGCCGTCCTCGGCTGCCGGCGTGGTCAAGGAAATCAAGGTCAAGCTGGGCGACACCCTGTCCGAAGGCGCGGTCGTCGTGCTGCTGGAGTCCGAGGGCGCCGCTGAAGCGCCGGCCAAGGCTGCTGCCCAGGCCCCGGCTGCAGCCGCTCCGGCCAGCAAGCCGCCGGTGACCCCGTCGCACCGCGCCCCGGCCGAGCCGGCAGCACCGAAGCCGGCGCTGGCCAGTGGCAAGGCCGCCGACATCGAATGCGAAATGGTCGTGCTGGGCTCGGGCCCGGGCGGCTACACCGCCGCCTTCCGCGCCGCCGACGTCGGCCTGGATACGGTGCTGGTCGAGCGCTATGCCAGCCTCGGTGGCGTCTGCCTCAACGTGGGCTGCATTCCGTCCAAGGCGTTGCTGCATGCCGCTGCGGTGATCGACGAAGTCGCCCACGCCGGTGATTTCGGCGTCGAGTTCGGCAAGCCGACCATCACCCTGGACAAGCTGCGCCAGTACAAGGAAAAGGTCGTCAACCAGCTGACCAAGGGCCTGGCCGGCATGGCCAAGCAGCGCAAGGTCCGCAACGTGCAGGGCGTTGGCACGTTCGTGTCGGCCAACGAACTGCTGATCACGGCTGAAGACGGCAGCACCCAGCTGCTGCGCTTCCAGAAGTGCATCATCGCCGCCGGTTCGCAGGCGGTGAAGCTGCCGAACTTCCCGTGGGACGACAAGCGCGTGATGGACTCCACCGACGCACTGGAACTGGCCGAAGTGCCGGGTTCGCTGCTGGTCGTGGGTGGCGGCATCATCGGCCTGGAAATGGCCACCGTGTATGGCGCGCTGGGCAGCAAGGTCACCGTGGTCGAGTTCATGGACCAGCTGATGCCGGGCGCCGACAAGGACCTGGTCAAGCCGCTGGCCGACCGCCTGAAGAAGCAGGGCATCGAGGTCCACCTGAAGACCAAGGCGTCCGGCGTGACCGCCGATGCCAAGGGCATCACCGTGACCTTCGAAGCCGCCGAGGAAGGGCAGACGCCGGCATTGGCGCAGGGCACCTTCGACCGCGTGCTGGTGGCCGTGGGCCGCTCGCCGAACGGCAAGAAGATCGACGCGGACAAGGCCGGCGTGCAGGTCACCGACCGCGGTTTCATTCCGGTCGACCGGCAGATGCGCACCAACGTGCCGCACATCTTTGCCATCGGCGATATCGTCGGCAACCCGATGCTGGCCCACAAGGCTACGCACGAGGGCAAGCTGGCGGCCGAAGTGGCTGCCGGCCACAAGAAGGAGTGGGTGGCCCGTGTGATTCCGTCGGTGGCCTACACCAACCCGGAAATCGCCTGGGTCGGCGTGACCGAGACCGAAGCCAAGGCCAAGGGCCTGAAGGTCGGCGTGGCCAAGTTCCCGTGGGCCGCCAGCGGCCGCGCGATCGGCATCGGTCGCACCGAGGGCTTCACCAAGCTGATCTTCGACGAAGACAGCCATCGCATCATCGGTGGTGCGATCGTCGGTGTGCATGCTGGTGATCTGCTGGCCGAGATCGGCCTGGCCATCGAAATGGGTGCCGAAGCCGAGGACATCGGCCACACCATCCACGCGCACCCGACACTGAGCGAATCGGTGGCGATGGCCTCGGAAATCTACGACGGCACGATCACCGATCTGTACATGCCGAAGAAGAAATAAGGCGCCCGCGCCTTCCCGAACGAGAAGCCCCGGCATCTGCCGGGGTTTTTTTGTTGGGCTTTGATCATTTTCGTTGCGAGCGGTGGGGCCGCTGCGCGGGCGGCAGGCATTTCGACAAATGTCCCCCGTCGTCCGCCTGCGGCGGTCGCCTCCTCCTTTACTTTGTCGAAACGCCTGCCGCCCGCGCAGCGGCTCGGCTTGCGGACGGCAGAGCAGCCACCGCAGCGGCTGCCTGGATGCCTGACACGCGGAGGGAGAGGGGGCTGGGTGCGAAGTAAAGGAGGAGGTGTCGGCCGCAGGCCGGCGCCGGGGGACATTCGCACGCAGCCCCCTCTCCCTCCGCGCTCGACCAACCCGCTTCTGCTCTTCAGTCAGGAGCCCACAAAAAACGTGGCCCCCGATGTTCCGGAGGCCGCGCCAGGAGAGAGCGTTGTGGAAGAGGCGTAGGGCTTAGAAGGTGACGCTGATACCGGCCACCGGGCCCTTGAATTCCTGCTTCAGGCCGATGGTGCCGTCGCTGCCTTTCTTGTCTGCATCCAGCTTGAACCAGTCGTAGCCGGCGAACACGCCGAAGTTGTCGGTGAAGCGGTAATCGACGATCGCGTTGGCGCGGCTGAGGTCACCCTTGTAGTCGTCGAAGCTGCCCCAGCGCGTGTTGAGGTACTGGCCCTGCAGGGTGATCATCCACTTTTCGGACGGGGTGAAGCTCAGGCGTGCACCGACCACCGGCGCAACACCGTCGGTCTTCTCGTCCAGGAACTGGCCTTCGTACACCGTGCCCAGGTCGGCGTAGCCCTTGGTGCTGACCTTCGCGTACTCGGCACCCAGCTGAAGGCCGAGGTCGAACTTCTCGGTGTCCACCACCGAGTAGTCATACACCAGGCTGGCCACCTGGTACTTCAGCTCGGCCTTGACGAAGCTGTCGGCCGGCACGTTGACGTTGCCGAAGGAAATATCCTGGCCGAGGGTCTCGCGGCGGTCCTTGTCGTACTTGAAGTAGTTGAACAGCAGGCGCTGGCGGTTGCTGATGCGGAACATGCCGTCGATGCGCGGCTCCCATTCCTTGCCACCCAGCTTGAAGTCCTCGGAGAAGCCGACGTCCTGGCCGGCGACGTTGGTATTGCCGCGCAGGGTATTGTCCGAGTCGATGTTCATCGCACCCAGGCGCAGGGCGAAGCGGTCATCGCCTTCGGCGGCATGGGCGGCGGAGGCGAACGACGCGCCGGCGGCGAGAAGCGAGAGGGCGAGCAGGGTGGGGACGGAGCGCATCGAAAGAGTCCTTGCAGTGGTTCATCGGAATGAAGGCCACTTTGCCGGACGTCGCTGTCCACCATCCGTGAACGTATGGTCCACGCGGTGTGGACGGTTCAGCGCTGTCGGTGTCGTGCGAAAAAGATGGCCCCGGAGCGGCGCTTCGGGGCCATCATGGGGACCTGCAGGCGAAGCGTCGACGAGGTAGCTGCAGGCAGGTCGCAGAATCGGACCGTCGCCATCGGCGGAAAGTTCCATCGCCTGCGACCAAAGTTGAATACGTTGCGGCGCAACATCGCGCAGATGTCATTGTCCCCGTGGTGGGCTGCAGAAGCGCAGCCCTTACCGCAACTTGCGCTGTTCCGATATGAACAGGCACCGGTTGTCTCGCAAATTGTCCCATTGCTATAATTTGGCGGCTCGATGAGGCCCCCCTGCTGTAGTCGCCTCAGCCATCCACTTGTAACCACGCGGGACGTCCTGTGCTGAACTCCGTAGAAACGGGTCGGCGACTGATGCTGCGCGCCGCGGTCTACCCGCTGGCCGCAGTGGCTGTCCTGGCTCTGGCCTTCCTGCTGGTGGGGCCGAAGTATGCCCTTGGTGCTCTGGCATCGGGCGTGGCGGTTTCGGCCGGTGGTTGGGTGGCGGCACGGATGGCATTGGGTGGTGGTGCGCTGGGGGCCGGTTCGGCCATGGCACGCCTGATCGTTGCGATCGTGGCCAAGTGGGCGCTCGTTTTTGGTGTCCTGATGGTGGGGTTCCTGGTCTTCAAGCTGCCTGCATTGGCGCTGTTGGCCGGTATCGCCGTCGGGCTGATGTTCCAGGTCCTGGCCATGGCCAGGCGCTAATCGAATTCATTTAACTTAAGGTTCCGGACACATGGCAGGCGAGGCGCTTACACCCACCTCCTACATCCAGCATCACCTGCACAATCTGACGGCAGGTCATGGCTCTCCGTGGGCAATCCACGTGGACACGCTGGTGACCTCGCTGCTGATGGGCCTGGTGATGGTCGTCGCCTTCTGGCTCGGCACCCGCAAGGCCACCTCCGGCGTGCCGGGCAAGTGGCAGGCGTTCGTCGAGATCTGCCTGGAGTTCGTTGACCGCCAGGCCAAGGACACCTACCACGGCACCAGCAAGCTGGTGACCCCGATCGCGATCACGATCTTCTTCTGGATCCTCCTGATGAACCTCATCAAGATGATCCCGGCCGACTTCATCGCCAAGCCGCTTGAACTGATGGGCGTGCCGTACTGGAAGCCGGTCCCCACCGCCGACGTCAATGCCACCCTCGGCATGTCGATCAGCGTGTTCTTCCTGATGCTGTTCTTCGCGTTGCGCGCCAAGGGTATTGGTGGTTTCACCAAGGAATTCCTGACCGCACCGTTCGGCAAGTGGATGATGCCGTTCAACCTGATCCTGAACATCGTCGAGTGGCTGAGCAAGCCGATTTCGCTGGCGATGCGACTGTTCGGCAACATGTTCGGCGGTGAAATCGTGTTCCTGCTGATCTGGGTGCTGGGCGGTGCAGGTATCGCCGGCATGTTTGCAGGCGCGTTCGCCGGCTTCGGCTGGATGCTGTTCCACCTTCTGGTGATTCCGCTGCAGGCCTTCATCTTCATGATGCTGTCCATCGTGTACCTGAGCCTGTCGGAAGACGCTCACTGAGTTTCGCTTCACCCTTCATCCGTTTGTTTCTAAACCCTTAGCAATCAAGTTCCTGGAGAAAACCATGTACTTCGCCGTCCTGACCAATCTCGCCCAAGTTCAGAGCTCCACCGTCCTCGCCGTCGGCATCATGATCGGCCTGGCCGCGCTGGGCGCCGGTCTGGGTCTGGCCATCATGGCCGGTAAGTTCCTGGAGTCGGCCGCGCGCCAGCCGGAACTGATCCCGGTCCTGCAGGTCCGCATGTTCATCACCGCCGGCCTGATCGACGCCGCCTTCATCATCTCGGTCGCCGTGGGCCTGCTGTTCGCCTTCGCCAACCCGCTGGTCGGCGAGTTCGTCTCGCGCCTGCCGGCAATCGCTGGCTGATCCAGCGAAAGCGAAACGACCGGGCGCCGCAGGCGCCTGGTCGCGGATGAAGGTTCGGATGCGCCGCCCGTGTGGCGGCGCATCCATCCCGTCACAACCGACTGAGCGAACCCCATGGATATCGGTTTTACCCTCATCGCCCAGGCCCTGGCCTTTGCCGCCCTGATCTGGCTCATCGCGACCAAGATCTGGCCGCCGCTGATGAACGCGATCGAAGAGCGCCAGCAGAAGATCGCTGAAGGCCTCGCTGCTGCCGACCGCAGCCAGAAAGATCTGGCCCAGGCGCAGGACAAGGTCAATGAAGCGCTGAAGGAAGCCCGCACCAAGGCCAACGAGATCATCGACCAGGCCCACGCGCGTGCCAACCAGATCGTCGACGCGGCCCGCAACGAAGCTGTTGCCGAAGCCACCCGTCAGAAGGACCTGGCCCAGGCCGAAATCGACGCCGCCGCCAACCGTGCCCGTGAAGATCTGCGCAAGCAGGTGTCCGCGCTGGCCGTGACCGGTGCCGAAAAGCTGCTCAAGCGCGAAATCGACGCCAACGCCCACAAGGCGCTGCTCGACGAGCTGGCCTCGGAGATTTAAGGATGAGCCAGGCCCTCACGCTTGCCCGCCCGTACGCCCGCGCCGCCTTCGCGACCGCGCGTGACGAAGGCGCGTTCGCGCCGTGGTCGGACGCTTTGGCGTTCTCCGCCCACGTCGCCGCCGACCCGCGCGTGGCGGCCCTGCTCGCCAACCCGGAGCTGGGTCGCGATGACGCCGTCGCCCTGCTGGCGCCGGAGTCCCGCGGCGAGACCTACTCGCGCTTCCTGGCTGTGCTTGCCGAATCGCATCGTCTGCCGCTGCTGCCGGAAATCGCCGGCATGTTCGACGCACTGCGCGCCGAGGCCGAGCACGTGGTCAAGGCCACGGTGACGTCCGCGGCCGAGCTGTCGGTTGCCGAGCTGGACGCGATCAAGGCTGCGCTGCGCAAGCGCTTCAACCGCGAGGTCGAAGTGGCTACCGCGGTCGACGCCTCGCTGATCGGCGGCGCTGTGATCGACGCCGGCGACGTGGTCATCGATGGTTCGCTGAAGGGCAAGCTGGCCCGTCTGCAGACCGCGCTCGCTAACTGAATTCATTTAACGTCCGGCCCCGCTGCCGGCACTAGGACTTGACGATGGCAACCACGCTCAACCCCTCCGAAATCAGCGAACTGATCAAGAACCGCATCGAGAAGGTCAAGCTGGCCGCGGAATCGCGCAACGAAGGCACCGTGACCAGCGTGTCCGACGGCATCGTGCGCATCTTCGGTCTGGCCGACGTGATGCAGGGCGAAATGATCGAACTGCCGAACAACACCTTCGCCCTGGCCCTGAACCTGGAGCGCGACTCGGTCGGCGCCGTGGTCCTGGGTGGCTACGAGAACGTGCGCGAAGGTGACGTCGCCAAGACCACCGGCCGCATCCTGGAAGTGCCGGTCGGTCCGGAACTGCTGGGCCGCGTCGTCAACGCACTCGGCGAGCCGATCGACGGCAAAGGCCCGCTGGCCACCCAGCTGACCGCTCCGGTGGAGCGCGTTGCGCCGGGCGTGATCTGGCGCAAGTCGGTCGACCAGCCGGTGCAGACCGGTTACAAGTCGGTCGACTCGATGATCCCGATCGGCCGTGGCCAGCGCGAGCTGGTCATCGGTGACCGCCAGACCGGCAAGACCGCGCTGGCCATCGACGCGGTGATCAACCAGAAGGGCACCGGCATCAAGTGCGTGTACGTAGCGATCGGCCAGAAGGCCTCGACCGTTGCCAACATCGTGCGCAAGCTGGAAGAGAACGGCGCCCTGGCGCACACCATCGTGGTGGCTGCCACCGCGTCCGAATCGGCCGCGATGCAGTACATCAGCGCCTACTCGGGCTGCACCATGGGCGAGTACTTCATGGACCGCGGTGAAGACGCACTGATCGTGTACGACGATCTGTCCAAGCAGGCCGTGGCCTACCGCCAGATCTCGCTGCTGCTGAAGCGCCCGCCGGGCCGTGAAGCCTACCCGGGTGACGTGTTCTACCTGCACTCCCGTCTGCTCGAGCGCGCTGCCCGCGTGTCCGAGGAATATGTCGAGAAGTTCACCGAAGGCAAGGTCACCGGCAAGACCGGTTCGCTGACCGCGCTGCCGATCATCGAAACCCAGGCCGGCGACGTCTCCGCGTTCGTTCCGACCAACGTGATCTCGATCACCGATGGTCAGATCTTCCTGGAAACCGATCTGTTCAACGCCGGCATCCGCCCGGCCGTGAACGCCGGTATCTCGGTGTCGCGCGTCGGTGGTTCTGCGCAGACCAAGATCATCAAGAAGCTGTCTGGCGGCATCCGTATCTCGCTGGCCCAGTACCGCGAGCTGGCTGCGTTCGCGCAGTTCGCCTCGGACCTGGACGAAGCCACCCGCAAGCAGCTGGAGCGCGGCCAGCGCGTCACCGAGCTGATGAAGCAGAAGCAGTACGCGCCGATGTCGATCGCCAACCAGGCGCTGTCGATCTACGCCGTCAACGAGGGTTACCTCGACGACGTGCCGGTCAGCAAGCTGCTGGCGTTCGAAGAAGGCCTGCACGCGCACTTCGCCAACACCCAGGGCGAACTGATCGGCAAGGTCAACGCCACCGGCGGTTGGGACAACGACATCGAAGGTGCCTTCAAGAAGGGCATCGTCGAGTTCAAGACCACCGGCAGCTGGTAATCGAGGTCCTGTAGAGCGGAGCGATGCTCCGCTGGACCAGACGATCAAACGGTTGAACAACGCGGGGCCCAGGCCCCGCGCCACGGGAATAAAAGATGGCAAGCGGACGCGAAATCAAAACCAAGATCAAGAGCGTGCAGAACACCCGCAAGGTGACGCGCGCCCTGGAAATGGTCTCGGCCTCCAAGATCCGCAAGGCGCAGGATCGGATGAAGACCTCGCGTCCGTACGCGCAGGCGATGAAGCAGGTGATCGGCCACCTGGCGCAGGCCAGCACCGACTACCAGCATCCGTTCCTGGTCGAGCGTGAGCAGGTCAAGCGGGTCGGTTTCATCGTGATCTCCTCCGATCGCGGTCTGGCCGGCGGCCTCAACAACAACCTGTTCCGCAAGATGCTTGGCGAAGCCAAGGCCTGGCAGGACAAGGGCGCCGAAGTGGACCTGGTGACCATCGGCCAGAAGGCATCGACCTTCTTCCGCCGGGTCAAGGTGAACATGGTCGGCACGGTGACCCACATCGGCGATACGCCGAAGCTGGAATCGCTGATCGGTGTGATCAAGGTCATGCTCGACGCCTTCACCGAAGGCAAGGTCGACCGCGTGTATCTGGTCTACAACCGCTTCGTCAACACGATGGTGCAGAAGGCCAGCTTCGATCAGCTGCTGCCGCTGCCGGCCGCCGAGAAGCAGGTTGCGCACCACGACTGGGACTACCTGTACGAACCCGATGCCGCGACCGTGCTCGAGCACGTGATGACGCGTTACATCGAGTCACTGGTGTACCAGGCGCTGCTGGAAAACGTCGCTTCCGAGCATGCCGCGCGCATGGTGGCGATGAAGTCGGCCAGTGACAACGCCAACAAGCTGATCGGAACCCTGCAGCTGGTCTACAACAAGGCCCGCCAGGCAGCGATCACCCAGGAAATCTCCGAAATCGTCGGCGGCGCGGCAGCAGTCTGACCGCGTTCGTTAAAAGCACACATTTAGAGGATGCAGCAATGAGTCAGGGCAAGATCGTTCAGATCATCGGCGCCGTCGTCGACGTCGAATTCCCCCGCGAGTCGGTGCCGAAGGTGTACCACGCGCTGAAGGTGGACAACACCGAAATCACCCTGGAAGTGCAGCAGCAGCTCGGTGACGGCGTGGTCCGCTGCATCGCGCTGGGCTCCACCGATGGCCTGAAGCGCAACCTGGTGGCCACCAACACCGAGCGCGGCATTTCCGTGCCGGTCGGCGCTGGCACCCTGGGCCGCATCATGGACGTGCTCGGCCGTCCGATCGACGAAGCCGGCCCGGTCGCCGCCAGCGACACCTGGGAAATCCACCGTGCTGCTCCGTCGTACGAAGACCAGTCCCCGGCCACCGAGCTGCTGGAAACCGGCATCAAGGTCATCGACCTGATGTGTCCGTTCGCCAAGGGCGGCAAGGTCGGCCTGTTCGGCGGCGCCGGCGTCGGCAAGACCGTCAACATGATGGAACTGATCAACAACATCGCCAAGGCGCACAGCGGTCTGTCCGTGTTCGCCGGCGTGGGTGAGCGTACCCGTGAGGGCAACGACTTCTACCACGAGATGAAGGACTCCAACGTCCTGGACAAGGTCGCGATGGTGTACGGCCAGATGAACGAGCCGCCGGGCAACCGTCTGCGCGTCGCCCTGA
Organism: Stenotrophomonas sp. PA-6-5C; assembly: GCF_021605635.1. Classification (NCBI taxonomy): domain Bacteria; kingdom Pseudomonadati; phylum Pseudomonadota; class Gammaproteobacteria; order Lysobacterales; family Lysobacteraceae; genus Stenotrophomonas; species Stenotrophomonas sp. PA-6-5C. The sequence continues at coordinate 69,637 of NZ_WKEE01000015.1, read as the reverse complement.
CCGGCCTGACCATGGCCGAGTACTTCCGCGACGAGAAGGACGAGAACGGCAAGGGCAAGGACGTGCTGCTGTTCGTCGACAACATCTACCGCTACACCCTGGCCGGTACCGAAGTGTCGGCACTGCTGGGTCGTATGCCGTCGGCAGTGGGTTACCAGCCGACCCTGGCCGAGGAAATGGGCGTCCTGCAGGAGCGCATCACCTCGACCAAGAATGGTTCGATCACCTCGATCCAGGCCGTCTACGTGCCGGCCGATGACTTGACCGATCCGTCGCCGGCGACCACCTTCGCCCACCTTGACTCGACCGTGACCCTGTCGCGTTCGATCGCTTCGCTGGGTATCTACCCGGCGGTCGATCCGCTGGATTCCACCAGCCGTCAGATGGACCCGCTGGTCATCGGCCACGAGCACTACGACACCGCCCAGCGCGTCCAGCAGACCCTGCAGAAGTACAAGGAACTGAAGGACATCATCGCCATCCTGGGCATGGACGAACTGTCCGAAGAAGACAAGCAGGCCGTGTCGCGCGCCCGCAAGATCGAGCGCTTCTTCAGCCAGCCGTTCCACGTGGCCGAAGTGTTCACCGGCTCGCCGGGCAAGTACGTGTCGCTGAAGGACACCATCCGTGGCTTCAAGGCCATCGTCGATGGCGAGTACGACCACCTGCCGGAGCAGGCGTTCTACATGGTCGGCAGCATCGAAGAAGCGGTCGAGAAGGCCAAGAAGATGGCCGAGAAGGCCTGATGCGGCAGGGACGGGCACATGCCCGTCCCGACCGTGACACGGGGTGGGCCTGCGCCCACCGCTGCGGAATCCCTGCGGTGGGTTCGACCCGCCCCCTAGCGAAGAGAGTTACATGAGCACCATCCGTTGCGACATCGTCAGCGCCGAGCAGGAAATCTTCCGTGGCGAAGCGACCCTGGTCGTGGCCACCGGTGAGCTGGGCGAACTGGGCATCGCGCCCAAGCACGCACCGCTGATCACCCGCCTGAAGCCGGGCAAGGTGGTAGTGACCACGCCGAGCGGCGAGCAGCTGGATTTCGCCATTTCCGGCGGCATCCTGGAAGTGCAGCCGCAGGTGGTGACCGTGCTGGCCGACACCGCGATCCGCGCACAGGACATCGACGAAGCCTCGGTCCGCAAGGCCAAGGAAGAAGCCGAGCGCATCCTGGCCAACCGTGGTGAAGCGATGGAAGTGGCCGAAGCCCAGCAGAAGCTGGCTGAAGCCGTTGTCCAGCTGCAGGCGCTGGAGCGCCTGCGCAAGACCCTCAAGCACTGAGGTCCAGCGCCATCAAGCAGGAACGCCGGCCACGTGCCGGCGTTTTTGTATGTGTCGACGACGCGGCGGAGACGCCGTTACCGGTACACGAGGTGGCGCAGCAGCAGGAAAGACACCACCGCCAGGCCTGCTTCCACCAGCGGCTTTGCCAGCCATGCGTACTGCAGGCCCAGCGCATGGTCGGCGGCGGCCACCAGCAGCGTGCTGGCCAGGGTCAGCAGCAACCACAGCGGCAGGAATCGCGCGAAGCGACGCCACCCCAGGCGCTGTCCGTTGGCGTCGGCGAAGGTGATGCGTCCATTGAGCCAGAAACCCAGCAGCATGCCGGCCACGCGTCCGCAGACGTTGCCGGGCGCAGCAGGCATGCCGGCTGCCGTCGCCAGTACGAACACCGCCCAGTCCAGCAGCAGCTGCAGCAGGCCGATGACGAGATAGGAACGGCCTTGGCGCAGCAGGCTCATGGTGCCGGGGTCATGGTGGGGGCTCCATGTTAACGGCCCCCGTTCTAGAATCACCGCCATCGAATCGTGGACCGCCCGCATGACCCAACCCCTGCACGTGATCATCCTCGCCGCTGGCGCCGGCAAGCGCATGAAATCGGTGCTGCCCAAGGTGCTGCAGCCGATTGCCGGGCAGCCGATGCTGGCGCATGTGATCGCCACGGCGCGCGAACTGCAGCCGGCCGCCATCCACGTGGTGTACGGCCACGGCGGGGACCAGGTGCGGCACTACTTCGCTGACCAGCCGGACCTGTTGTGGGCCGAGCAGGCGCAGCAGCTGGGTACCGGCCACGCCGTTGCCCAGGCCATGCCGGAGGTGCCCGACGCTGCACAGGTGCTGGTGCTGTACGGCGATGTGCCGTTGATCCGTGCGCAGACCCTGCGCGACCTGCTGGCGCAGCCGGGCCGGCTGGCGGTCCTGGTCGCCGATGTCGAGGATCCCACGGGCTATGGTCGCGTGCTGCGCGATGCCGAAGGCAAGGTGGGGGCCATCGTCGAGCAGAAGGACGCCGATGACGAACAGCGCCGGGTGCGCATCATCAACACCGGCATCATCACTGCCGAGTCGACCGCGCTGCGCCGTTGGCTGTCACAGCTGTCCAACAGCAACGCACAGGGCGAGTACTACCTGACCGATGTGTTCGCCTTCGCCGCCCGCGAGTTCACTCCGGCGGAGATGGCCCTGGTGGCCGATGCGCAGGACGCGGAGGGCGCGAACGATCCGTGGCAGCTCTCGCAGCTGGAACGCGCCTGGCAGCGCCGCGCGGTGCGCGCGCTGTGCATCCAGGGCGCGCGCGTGCGGGATCCGGCGCGGGTGGATATCCGTGGTGAGGTGATCGTCGGCAGCGACGTGATGATCGATGTCGATGTGATCCTTGAAGGCAAGGTGGTGCTCGGCGATGGCGTGACCGTCGGCCCGTTCACCCGGCTGAAGGATGTGACTCTTGGCGCGGGCACCGAAGTGCGTGCGCACTGCGATGTCGAAGGTGTCATCAGCGAGGGCGCGGCACAGATCGGCCCGTTCGCTCGCCTGCGCCCGGGTACGGTTCTTGCCGATGGCGTGCACGTGGGCAACTTCGTGGAAACCAAGAAAGTCACCCTGGGGGTGGGCAGCAAGGCCAACCACCTGACCTACCTGGGCGATGCGGTGATCGGCAGCAAGGTCAACATCGGTGCGGGCACCATCACCTGCAACTACGACGGCGTGAACAAGTCGACCACCACCATCGGTGACAACGCCTTCATCGGCTCCAACAGTTCGCTGGTAGCGCCGGTGCTGATCGGTGAAGGGGCGATGATCGCTGCAGGTTCGGTCATCACCCGCACTGCGCCGGACGGCAAGCTGACCGTGGCCCGCGCGCGCCAGGAAACGATCGATGGCTGGCAGCGCCCCATCAAGAAGAGCTGAGCCGAGGCCACCGCGCGTCGACGAGCTCGACGCGCTGCCCCGCATCGAACAGCGTGCGGGCGAGCTACTGCGCGGGCACGAGGCGTACCCGGTGTTCGCCGGTCATGGTCTGGATCTGCTCACGCTGCAGGCAGGACTGCAGCGTGGCCAGTTGTGGGTCATCGACGGCGCGGATGGCAGCATCGCCGGCTACCTGCTGGGCGACGCGCTCGACGGCGATTTCCATGTGCTGCAGATGGATGTGGATTCCGGCCACGCGCGGCGTGGTTACGGGCGAGCGCTGCTGCGCCATGCGCTGGCCGAGGCCAAGGCGCTTGGCTATCCGGGGGCGGTGCTGACCACGTTGTCGGATGTGCCGTGGAATGCGCCTTTCTACGGCAGCGAAGGATTCAACGTGCTGCCGGAGGCGGAGTGGAGCGCGGGCCTGCGAGGGGTGATGGCCGAGGAAGCCGGGCTGGGATTTCCGATGCAGCTGCGGGTGGCGATGCGGCGGGTGCTTTAGTTTTTGCTTCTTCTGTTGATTGCTGATGGTTGCTCATCTTTCATGGGTGTCACTTTTCTTTGTACGCAAAGAAAAGTAACCAAAAGAAACGTTCCGCCGGCCGCGAGCCGATGCTGCGCATCGGTGCCCTGCGCTCCTCGGCGAATCAGGGGCCGGTGCCGAACTCGCTGTGCTCAGACATCGGCACCTCTTCGCCCCTGATTCCCCTGCGGTGCTCGGCTCGCTTCAAGGCGGACCCAAGTCAAACCCCACAGCTGCACCCAGTAGATCCACGCCATGCGTGGATGCTTTTGCTTTGCTTCTCGAGTCCGCCTTGAAGCGAGCCGAGCACCGCAGGGCCGGCGAGGGCGAAGAGGCGCGGGTGTCTGAGCGAAGCGAGTTCCCGCGCCGTCCCTCGACGGACCGAGGAGCGCAGGGTACCGGCGTGCGCAGCACGACGGCTCGCGGACCGGCGGCGCGTTTCTTTTGGTTACTTTTCTTTTCGCGCGAAAAGAAAAGTGACACCCATGAACAATGATCAACCTTCAGCCATCAACAGAAGAAGGAAGAACAAACCTACCCCACCGGCAACAGGATCGACACACACAGCCCGCCCTCGGTGCGGTTCTGCAATGACACGCGGCCACCGTGCGCCTCGACGATCTCGCGGGTGAGTGCCAGCCCCAGCCCGGTGCCGTTGCGCTTGGTCGAATAGAACGGCATCAGCGCATTCTGCAGCACCTGCTCGTTCATGCCCTTGCCCCGGTCCAGCACATCCAGCCGCAGCCACTGCGGTAGCCGGGTCAGCTGCACCTGCACGTCGTCGTTCGGCGGATCTGCTTCGGCGCAGGCCTCGTGCGCGTTCTTCAGCAGGTTGAGCAGGGCCTGGCCGAACTGGGCGATGTCGATCCGGCTGCTCAGTTCCTCGTCGAGTTCACGCTCCATCGTGAACGGAATCTGCTGGCACAGGCTGGACAGGAACGGCGCCCAGTGCACGGTCTGCAGCTGCGGCTGCGGCAGCTTGGCGAAGCGTGCGTAGCCCCGGATGAAGCCTTCCAGGTGGCGTGCGCGGTCTTCAATGGTGGTGAAGATCTCCGGCAGCCGGTCGAAGCGTTCGCGCTTGACCAGTTCGCCACCGGAGTGCGCCAGCGATGCGATCGGCGCCAGCGAGTTGTTGAGCTCGTGGCTGATCACCCGGATCACCTTCTTCCAGGTCTGCACTTCCTGCCGGCGCAGCTCGGCAGTGAGCTGGCGTACCAGCAGCAGGTCATGCGGACGGCCGTTGAGCTGGAACGCGCGCCGCGAGAGGTGATAGACCTGTTCGTCGTCCTCGTCACCCTCCACGCCATCTTCGCTTTCCGACTTCACCGCGAACAGGCTGTCGCCACCGCGGCCGATGGCGTCGCGCAGTTCCACCGGCAGCTGCTCGAGCACGTCTTCCATGCGCTGTCCTTCCAGCTTCCAGCCGCCGTGCAGCAGCTTGCGCGCCGCCAGGTTGGAGAACACCACGCGGGAAATGCCATCGCCACCGGCGGCGATCAGCAGCATCGCCACCGGTGTGTTCTGCACCATGGTGTCCAGCAGCAGTTCGCGCTGTACCAGGCCCTGGCGCTGTGCGCGCAGCACTTCGCCCAGTTCGCGGTGTGCCTGCACCAGGTCACCCAGTTCGTCGTTGCCGGGCCAGTAGATGCCGAAGTTGTACTCACCGTCGCGGTAGCTGCTGGTGGTTCCGGACAGCGCCCGCATCAACGAGCGCACCGGTGCGGTGGCGCGGCGCAGCGTCCACCACATCAATGACAGCAGGATGATCGTGGAAACAGTGGTCACCACCCAGCCATGGTCCATCCAGTAGGCCAGCAGCCACGGCAGCGCGGCAGCCAGCGCCAGCACCGGCAGCAGGCGCAGGAACAGGCGGAAGGTGAAGGAGCGTCGTTTCATTCGCGCGGGATGCCGTGACGGTCCATGCGCCGGTACAGCGCCTGCCGGCTCAGTCCAAGCTCGTTGGCCGCCTGGGCGATGACCCCGTGGTTGCGCGTCAGCACTTCTTCGATGCGTGCGCGGTCGGGATCATTGCCGGCGCTTGGCGTCGGGCGCGGTGCCGCGGGCGCACGTGGCAGGTTGAGATCGGCCACGTCGATGCGGTTGCCGGTGGCCAGCAGTTCGGCACGCTGGATCACGTTGCGCAGTTCGCGCACGTTGCCCGGCCACAGGTGCCGCTGCAGCGCAGTGGCCGCCGTGCTGGACAGCGGCTTGCCGATGCTGAGGAAATGCTCGGCCAGCGGCACGATGTCGCCGGGGCGGTCGGCCAGCGGTGGCAGCGTCAGTTCCACCGTGTTGAGACGGTAGTAGAGGTCTTCGCGGAACGTACCTTCGCGGATCATCGCCGGCAGATCGGCATTGGTCGCACTGACCACGCGCACCTTGACCTGGCGTTCGCGGTTGGAGCCCAGGCGTTCGAAGCGCCCCGTCTCCAGCACGCGCAGCAGCTTCATCTGCCCACCCAGCGACAGGTTGCCGATCTCATCCAGGAACAGCGTGCCGCCGTCGGCTGCCTCGAACTTGCCTTCGCGCGCCTTGTTGGCGCCGGTATAGGCGCCGGCCTCGGCACCGAACAGTTCGGCCTCGATCAGCTCGGAGGGCAGGGCGCCGCAGTTCACTGCCACGAACGGGCCCTTGGCCACCAGCGAGTTGGCCTGGATGATCTGCGCGATCTTCTCCTTGCCCGCGCCATTGGGGCCGGTGATCAGCACCGGCAGCTCCGAACGGGCGACCTGGCACGCCAAGGCGATCACCCGCTCGCTGGCGGGATCGGCGAACACCGCACCACACAACGCGTACTTGTCTTCCAGTGCATGGCGCTGGCGTTGCTCGCGCTGGCGTCGCTGGTCCAGTTCGCGCCGCGCTTCGGACAGTTCCAGCAGGTTGTTGACCGTGGTCAGCAGCTTGCGGTCATCCCACGGCTTGGCCAGGTAGTCGGCGGCACCGGCCTTGACCAGGTCCACCGCGCTGCTCAGGTGGGTCCAGGCGGTCAGCAGGATCACCGGCAGATCGGGGTGGCGTTCGCGGATCTGCGCGAACAGCGCCTCGCCTTCCTCGCCGGAGGTGGTGTCCTCGCTGAAGTTCATGTCCTGGATGACCAGGTCGACCGCCTGCGACTCCAGCAGCGCCAGCCCTTCGGCCGGGCTCTGCGCAAGCAGGGTGTCGATGTCGTGCAGGGAGAACAGCACGTCCAGCGCGGTTCCCACGCTGGCGTTGTCGTCGATGATCAGGATCGCAGGCATTCGGCGGCTTCTGGGAGGGCGGGGAAGCGCCGGCAAGCGTCGGCGCCGCGCACGGAAAAGGGTGGATGGCGCCGGAGCTTTCGGCGCCACCCACCAAGCATAGCCAAACCGATGGCGGCGCAGGGGCCGCCCGGCCTCAGCGTTGTGGCAAGGGCGGCGGCGGAGGAGCGGGCGGTGGCGGTGGTGGCGCCAGCGCGGGGCGCCACTGGGACACGTTCACCGGCACGGTCAGCATCCGGCCATCGCGGCGCAGCAGCAGGTAGACGGTGGCCGTCGATGCCGTCCGTACTGCGTCGGTGAGCTGTTCGATCTGCCGCACCGGCGAGTCGTCCACGCGCAGGATGCGGTCGCCAGGGCGCACGCCGAAGCGCGCCTCCGGGCTGGCCGCATCCACCCTCACCACGCCTTCGGTCGAGCGCAGCGCCAGCCGCGCATCGTCCTGGCGCCACTCCAGCGTCTGCGCGCTGCTGCCGGCGAGTACCGGCAGCGGCAGGGCCAGCAACAGCACCAGCAGGCTGGCGCGCATCTCACGCCCCCCGCGTGGCGACGGCCGGGGGCACCGCCGCAGCGCGGCGGGCCGGGCCGAACACCGCGATCTGCCCCAGCATCCACAGCAGTACCGCGCCCAGCGGCAGGTACAGCAGCGGCATGCGCGGCAGCTCGTACATGTTCATCAGCGCCAGGTTGATGGCGTAGGCCGCCAGCATGCCCAGCACGATGCCCAACGTAGCCAGCAGGAAGTTCTCGGTCTGGAAGTAGCGCAGGATCTGCCCACGGGTGGCGCCCAATGCGCGGCGGATGCCGATCTGCTTGCTGCGCTGCTGCACCCAGAAGCTGGCCAGGCCGACGATGCCCAGTGCGGTGACCACCAGCAGCGCGATGCACACGGTGACCAGCAGGCCGACCATGGAGCGGTCGTTCTTGAAGTAGTCGGCGCGCTGTTCCTGGTAGGTCAGCTTCTCGCGCACCAGACGGTTGGGGTCGTTATGCTCCAACGCGGCCAGCGCGCCCTTCAACACTTCATCGCGGCGTTCCGGTGAGGTCCGCAGCATGTACGGCCCGCGGGTGAAGTCGGTACGCACCGGCAGGATCATCGACAAGGTGCTGTTGTCGTTGTAATCGGTCGGAGTGGCCAGGTGGGCGACCACGCCGACCACATGCAGCGCCTGGTTGCCCATGTAGAACGTCTTGCCCAGCGCGCTCTGGTCCGGATACATCTTTGCAGCGACCTGCTGGTTGATGATCACCGGCGCGGCGCGGTCAGGCTTCGGGTTCTTCTGCGCTACCTCCAGGTCGATGTACTCGCTGGGCAGGAAGTCTCGCCCGGCGACCAGTTGCAGGCCCAGCGTGGACAGAGCGTTCTCACCAACCATGTACTGCGACACGAAGGCCGTCGGGCGTTCCTGCTCCCGTTCGCGCGAGATGCTGGTGTTGCTCGAGTTGCGGCGGAACGGCAGCTGGTTGACCTTGGCCACGCTGGTCACGCCGGGGATCGCGCGCAGCGACGCCAGGTCTTCGTTGGTGCGGGCCATGGCGTTGGTCTGCTTGCCGATGCCGTTGACCCGGACCATCACCAGTTCGTTCTCGGCCAGCCCGCTGGGCTGGCTGATCTTTTCCACGCGCTGGGTGACCAGGAACAGGGCATTGCAGACGATGGCGCAGGTCAGGGCGATTTCCAGCACGATCAATGCGGCTGCGGTCTTGTGCCGGCGCAGGGTGCTGAGGATGGGGCGGATGTCCATGGGAAGTCCTCGTTCTCGTGCTTACTGCGACTTGAGCTGGATGGCCGGGGTGACCTGCATCGCGCGCCAGGCGGGCAGGAAGCCGGCAGCGATGCTGGCCAGCAGGGTCAGGCCGAGCGAGAGCAGCAGCATGCTGCCGTCCAGGTGGGCCAGCTTGGCGTAGTCCACCGGCTGCTGGCGTACCGCGTACAGGCCCAGCAGCGCCAGGCCGATACCGAGCACGCCACCGACCACGCCCACCGCACCCGCTTCGACCAGGCACTGCAGGAAGATCTGCCCGCGGCTGGCACCCAGTGCGCGACGCACACCGATTTCACCGCTGCGGCGCAGGAACTTGGCCAGCAGCAGGCCGACGGTGTTGACCAGACAGACACCGAGGAAACCCAGCGCCAGCCACATCTGCAGGCGCACGTCGCTGGGCACTGCGTTGTTGAAGGTCAGCCACTCCATCACGCTGCGCAGGCGCACGTTGGCAGGGCGTTCGAAACGGCCGGCAGCACGCTGCTGGTCCGAATAATTGACCAGGTAGCGGCGATAGTCTTCGACCTTGGACGGGTCAAGCTCCACCCAGTACTGGATCCAGGTGCACGGCGCGTTGATCGAATTGCTGTCGTCGTCGGGTGCGCCGTCGCGGAAGCAGTTCATGTTGCCGTTGCTGCCAAGCTTGAGGTCCATCGCGGTGGACAGCGGCATCATCAGGTCCTCTTCGCGGCCGTAGTTGCCGACGGTCAGGTCGAAGAAGTGCGGTTCCGGATTCCAGGCGTCCATCACGCCGATCACCCGCAGCGAATGGCCATCGGCACGGATCTCACGGCCGACACTGTCGGCACCCTGGAACAGCTTGTCGTTGATCACCTTGGACAGCACCACCACGCGTGCGCGACCGTCATCGTCGCTGGCTGTCCAGGCACGGCCATACAGCATCGGCACGTTGAACATCGGGAAGAAGTCGGCCGAGGTCCAGCGCGTGTCGATGTTGAACGGCTTCAACGTGCTGCCTTCCGGCTCGACGGTCACATCGCCGGCACTCATCATCGCCTGGCGTTCGCCACGTTTTTCGCGCAGCAGCGTCTCGGCATCGAAACGGGTCATCTGGGTTTCCGGCTCTTCGCCGGTCAGGTAACCCGAGCGCGGGCGCGGATCGACCTGCACGTAGAACAGGCGGTCGCTCTTGTCAGGGATCGGGTCGCCGGACAGCACATGGAACACGGTCAGGGTGGTCATCGAAGCACCGATGCCCAGCGCGATGGCTACCACCATCAGCGCGGTCAGTACCTTGTTGCGGCGGAAGCTGCGCACCGCCAGTCGGGCGTAGTAGGCGAACATGGTCGTGCCCTCACTCGTTGACGGCGACGATGCGACGTGGGGTAGCCAGCACCGGCTCGCGTACCAGGTCGGTGACCTGGCCGTCGACGATATGCACGTTGCGCTGCGCGCGCGCGGCCAGTTCCGGGTCGTGGGTGACCATCACGATGGTGGTGCCAGCGGCGTTGATCTCCTCCAGCAGTTCCATCACTCCGCGCGCCATCTGCGTGTCCAGGTTGCCGGTCGGTTCGTCGGCCAGCAGCAGGCGCGGGCTGCCGGCCAGGGCACGGGCAATTGCCGCGCGCTGCTGCTGGCCGCCTGAGAGTTCGTTCGGGTAGTGCTTCATGCGCGAGCCCAGGCCGACCTGGCTCAGTGCCTTTTCGATGCGCTCGCGGCGCTCGCCGGCGCTCATCTTGCGGTAGCGCAGCGGCACGTCCACGTTGTCGAACAGGTTGAGGTCCGGAATCAGGTTGAAGCCCTGGAAGATGAAGCCGATCTTCTGGTTGCGCAGGCGGCTGCGGGCATCATCGCCGAGCTTGCTGACGTCCTGGCCATCCAGCATGTAGGTGCCGCTGGTGAAGGTTTCCAGCAGGCCGGCGATGTTGAGGAAGGTGGTCTTGCCGGAGCCGGACGGACCGGTGACGGCGACGAACTCGCCTTCCTTGACCTGCAGTTCCAGTGAACGCAGCGCGTGGGTTTCCACCTGTTCGGTGCGGAAGACCTTGGCGACCGAACGCATTTCGAGCATGTACATGGGGTGTCCTCTCTCCAGGATGTATGAGTTGTCAGTTGACGGAGACGCGTTCGGCGTCCTTGAACAGGTCGCTGCCCGAGACCACGATGCGGTCCCCCGGCTGCACACCCGACTTGATTTCCACTTCGCCCAGGCTGCTGACGCCCAGTTCGATCGGACGGCGCACCGCGGTGCGGCCATCCATCACGTACGCCACGCCGTTGCCCTGCTCCACGAACGGGCCACGCTCGACCTTCATGACGTTCCTGCGGGTATCCAGCAGCACCCGCACCGACATCCGCTGGCTCTGGCGCAGGCCTTCCGGCTGGGCCGCGGCAAAGCGGACGCGCGCGTTGACCTCGCCATTGACCACTTCCGGCGACACTGCGCTGATCTCGCCCGGGAACGGCTGGCCGTTGCCGCCGGTCAGTTGCGCCGGCATGCCGATCGCCAGATCGCGCGCGAAGCTTTCCGGCACCTTGATCTCGACCTCGAACTTGGACAGGTCGACCACGCCCAGCACCGGCGCGTTGGCGGCCAGGTTGGTGGACTGCACAGCCTGCACCTGGCCGACCTGGCCGTCGAACGGTGCACGCAGGGTCAGTGCGTCCACCTGGCGCCGCACTTCGGCCACCACGGCCTTCTGGCGGTCGGCCAGCAAACGCTTGTTGCGTGCGTCCAGGTCCGCGCCCTGGCTCTGCAGGCGTGCATCGGTGGTGGCATTGGCCAGGCTGATGTCGGCCTTCTTCAGGGTGTCCTGGGCCTTGGCCAGATCGATCTGCGGCACCGCACCGCCATCGAAGCCGCGCTGGTAGCGCTGCAGGTCGCGGTCGGCGGCCTGGCGCTCGATGTTGGCCTGGTCGGTTTCCTTGCGCGACTTGGCACGGGCCAGGGTGGCATCCAGATTGGCGCGGCTGGCCTCGGCCTCCAGGCCGGCCAGGGTGGCCTCCTCCTGCGCCAGCTTGCTGCGCAGCTCGGGGCTGTCGATGATCGCCAGCTCCTGGCCCTTCTTGACCACATCGCCGGCCACTACTTTCAGGTCCACCGTGCCGGCGGAGATCGCATACAACACCGGGCTGTTGGCGGCGATCACGCGGCCGTCGGCGGCGATGTCGCGCACCAGGTCGCCGCGCTGCACTTCGGCCACGCGCACCCGGCTGCTGTCGAACGAGCGGCTGGCATTGGACCAGGCATGCACGGCCCAGCCGATGCCGGCGAGCAGGGCGATGCCAGCCAGCGCCGGCCAGCGGTAACGGTGCCATGCGGCCTTGGGAGCACTGGCCGAAGCGGAGGAAACGATCTGGTCCTGGGCGGAGGTGTCGCGGATCATCGGGTTCGTGCCTGTCGGTGGTGCCAGAGTGGTGCCCTAGACAAAGCACACAGCGTGCCAACTTTATTCCCTTTTCCATCAATGATTTGCAGAGGCGTCACTATTGTCCGGGTGTCCGCGGACACCTTTCCGGACACTTTCATTAAGCGGACAGGAGGGGGCTGGCGGACACGCAGGCTAGAATGCGGCGACCGTCTTCAAGGAAATGCGTGACATGTGTGGAATCGTGGGTGCGATCGCCGGGCGCGACGTGGTGCCGCTGCTGATCGAAGGACTGAAGCGACTGGAATACCGCGGTTACGATTCCTCCGGCATTGCGGTGATCGATCAGGCCGAACGGCCCGACGTGCGCCGCGTGCGCCGCACCGGTCGCGTCTCTGAAATGGCCACCGCTGCCGAGGCCGAAGGCTTCAATGCCAGCCTCGGCATCGGCCACACCCGTTGGGCCACCCATGGTGGTGTCACCGAGGCGAACGCCCATCCGCACATCAGCCATGGCGTGGCGCTGGTGCACAACGGCATCATCGAAAACCATGAAGAGCAGCGCGAGAAGCTGCGCGCGCTGGGCTATACCTTCGAGTCGCAGACCGACACCGAAGTGATCGCCCACCTGATCCACCATCATCTGAAGAATGGCGATGACCTGCTGGTCGCGCTGCAGCACACGGTGAAGGAGCTGACCGGTGCCTATGCACTGGCTGTTGTCAGCCGTGCCGAGCCGGAACGTTTCGTCTGCGCCCGCATGGGCTGCCCGCTGCTGGTCGGCCTGGGCGAGGGCGAGAACTTCGTGGCGTCCGATGTGTCGGCCGTGCTGTCGGCCACGCGCAAGGTGATCTTCCTTGAAGAGGGCGACACCGCCGAGATCCGCCGTGATGGGGTGAGCATCTTCGACGGCAACGATCAGCCGATCGAGCGCGATGTGCATCTCTCCGATGTCTCGCTGGCTTCGCTGGAACTGGGCCCGTACCGCCACTTCATGCAGAAGGAAATCCACGAGCAGCCGCGTGCACTGGGCGACACCATCGAAGCGGCCATCGACGCCGGTGGCTTCCCGGCCGAACTGTTCGGCAAGAATGCCGAAGCGGTGCTGTCGGGCATCGAAGGCGTGCAGATCCTCGCCTGTGGTACCAGTTACTACTCGGGCCTGACCGCGCGCTACTGGATCGAGGCCATCGCCGGCCTGCCGTGCAGCGTGGAGATCGCCAGCGAGTACCGCTATCGCGCCGCGTATGCCAATCCAAAGCATCTGATCGTGACCATTTCCCAGTCCGGCGAAACGCTGGATACGATGGAAGCGCTGAAGTACGCCAAGTCGCTGGGCCACAAGCACACGCTGTCGATCTGCAACGTGCCGGAAAGTGCGATTCCGCGCGCCAGCGAACTGGTCTGTTACACCCGCGCCGGCGCCGAGATCGGCGTGGCCTCGACCAAGGCTTTCACCACCCAGCTGGCCGCGCTGTTCCAGCTGACCGTGGTGCTGGGCAAGCTGCATGGCCGCGTTGATGCCGCACAGGAAGCGGACTACCTGGAGCAGCTGCGTTTCCTGCCGGGCAGTGTGCAGCATGCGTTGAACATGGAGCCGCAGATCGCCGCGTGGGCCGAGCGCTTCGCGCGCAAGAGCAGTGCGCTGTTCCTGGGCCGTGGCCTGCATTATCCGATCGCCCTGGAAGGCGCGCTGAAACTGAAGGAAATCTCGTACATCCACGCCGAGGCCTACCCGGCCGGCGAACTCAAGCACGGGCCGCTGGCGCTGGTGGACGAGGACATGCCGGTGGTGGTGATCGCGCCCAACGACAGCCTGCTGGAGAAGGTCAAATCCAACATGCAGGAAGTGCGTGCGCGTGGCGGCGAGCTGTTCGTGTTCGCCGACCAGGACAGCAATTTCAACGAGTCCGAAGGCGTGCACGTGATCCGCACCCCGCGCCATGCCGGCGTGCTCAGCCCGGTGGTGCACACCATCCCGGTGCAGCTGCTGGCGTACCACACCGCTTTGGCGCGCGGCACCGACGTGGACAAGCCGCGCAACCTGGCCAAGAGCGTGACGGTGGAGTAAGGCCGACTGGATTCGTTGGATGCTGCAAGCGAAGGGGGCCCACGTGGTCCCCTTTCGTTTGTGCTGGTGTTGACCGCAAGTGGGACAGCCGCCGGCTGTTCTGTCCACCGTCGGCAGAAGGCAGACAATCTTTAAGGTGCGATACCGCCTGCATTCAGCGCCGGTTTCAGCCCGGGTGCGATTCTCGGAAGTGTCGAAGGTTCCTACGACGTACTGTCCCATCGATGCCGCTAGTGACCGATGGACGCAGTCGTAGAATCAAGTTGACCGAGATCCGGGTTGAGCCGTTGAATCCGCCTCGTTCGCGTTGCAGCACCTAGCCCGCCTGCTGGCGAAATGCCAGATCCGGCAAAGTGCGCCAGACGTGCGCTGAAGGGTCTGTTCCCGGGGAGGGGGCGAATCGGCAGAGCACACTTTTTTGACTTGAGTGACCTGCACCAGGAAACAAGAATGAACGTCCGCGAGCTCCTGCAATCCAAGAAAGAAGCTGTCATCACCATCGACACGGAAGACACGATCGGTGCCGCCGCGCACAAGATGAGCGCGAATAAAATCGCCGCACTGGTAGTGATGAAGGATGATGCCCCGGTCGGCATCATTTCCGAAAAGGACATCGTCCGCAGCCTGGCCGATGATGGCCCGCAGGCCGGTCGCCGGGTGATTTCCAGCCTGCCGTCCACCGGCCTGGAAGGCATCGCGCCGGACGCCACGTTGAAGCAGGCCATGTCGCTGATGACCTACTCGCGTCGTCGCCACCTGATGGTCACCGATGGCAACCAGCTGGTCGGCATCCTCAGCCTGGGTGACATCGTGAAGAACCTGCTGGGTGAGCTGGAGCTGGAAAAGGCCGTGCTGCAGGACATCTACATGGCGGCCCACTGAGGCCTGCGCAGTGCGATGAGACGAAGCCGGGCATTGCCCGGCTTCTTCGTTGGTAGCGCCGGGCCATGCCCGGCGAGCGCGTAGCGCAGGAATCAGAAGCTGACCTTGACCGAATCGGCGCTGTAGTTCGCCGGGCCGTGGTAGACCACCTCGATGTTGTTGCCATCCGGATCGAGCACGAAGGCGCCGTAGTAGCCGGGATGGTAAGGGCGCTCGCCGGGCGCGCCGTTGTCCTTGCCACCCGCCGCCAGCGCAGCGCTGTGGAAGGCATCGACGGTGGCGGTATCGCGGGCCTGGAACGCCAGATGGTGGCGACCGGTCAACTGGCCGGCGGCGGCCTCGCTGCTGGCACTGGAAATGAACAGTTCGTCGGCCCAGAAGTAGTCATCGCCTTCACCGGCCACCGGGATGCCGATCGTGTCGAACACCGCCTGGTAGAAGCGGCGGCTGGCGGCCAGATCGCGCACGACCAGCTGGATGTGGTCGATCAGGCGGCCACGGTGCAGTTCCATCGTTTCCATACGAACCTCGCAAAAAAGGGGGCGGAGTCGGTAGCGCCGGGCCGTACCCGGCGAGCGCGCAGCGCGGCCTGCTCAAGGCCGCCGGGCATGGCCCGGCGCTACCGGAATTGTGCCCCTTTCTGGGTCAGGCGTTGGAGATGATCTCGACCCAGTAGCCGTCCGGGTCCTTGATGAAGGCGAGGTTCTTCATGCGGCCGTCGGTCAGGCGCTTCTGGAAGGTCACGCCCAGGTCTTCAAAGCGCTGGCAGGCCGCTTCGATGTCCGGCACCGACACGCAGATGTGGCCGAAGCCGCGCGGGTCGCTGTTGCCGTCGTGGTAGACCGCGCCGTCCTGGGTTTCGGTGCCATGGTTATGGGTCAGTTCCAGCACGCCCGGCAGGCCGGCCATCCACAGGCGGCGGGCGTCGTCATCTTCCGGCACCGTGGCGCCGGCCGGAACGTAGGCCAGGAAGTACAGGCTGAACTGGGCTTCGACGAAGTCGCGCTTGTCGATCAGCTGGTAGCCGAGCACGCGGGTGTAGAAGTCCAGCGAGGCGGCAGCGTCCTTGACCCGCAGCATGGTGTGGTTGAAGACGAAACCGGTGGTTTCGGCCGGGGCCTGGGCGGCGACGCCGGGGACATCGCGCAGGGCGGGAATGGTCATGGGGGAGGTCCTTCAGACAAGGCCGTTGCCGGCCGGATGGGTGCCATTCTACGGGGCGGCAGCTGACGGCACCGCGACGTACAATGGCCGGATCGCACCGTTCCGTCCTGATGACCATTGCCCGCCATGTCGCAGCGTGAATGGGTGGCCGCCGCCATCCGCAAGATCGAAGCCGATTTCAACCGTTCCGCCGATACCCACCTGATCCCGCTGGCCTTGCCCGGATTCGATGGCATCGAGGTGTACCTGAAGGATGAATCGAGCCATCCCACCGGCAGCCTCAAGCATCGGCTGGCGCGCTCGCTGTTCCTGTACGCGCTGGCCAACGGCTGGCTGCGCGAAGGGCGGCCGGTGATCGAGGCCTCCAGCGGCTCCACCGCCGTGTCCGAGGCCTACTTCGCCCGGCTGCTGGGCCTGCCGTTCATCGCGGTGATGCCGGCCACGACGTCGCCGGAGAAGATCGCGGCGATCGAGTTCCACGGCGGCCGCTGCCATCTGGTCGAGCGCGCCTGCGACCTCAACTGTGATTCGGAAAAGCTGGCCCGCGAAACCGGCGGCCACTTCATGGACCAGTTCACCTATGCCGAGCGCGCCACCGACTGGCGTGCCAACAACAACATCGCCGAATCCATCTTCAAGCAGATGGCCGAGGAGCCCAGCCCGATTCCGGACTGGATCGTGTGCAGCCCCGGCACCGGCGGTACCGCCGCAACGCTCGGGCGCTACGTCAGCTATCGCCGGCACGACACCCGCATCCTGTGTGCGGACCCGGAAGTCTCGGTGTTCTTCGACGGCTACCAGGCTGCCCTGGCCGGCGGCAACGAGTGGCGCGGCATGACCTGCAGCGGCGGCTCGCGGGTGGAAGGCATCGGCCGGCCGCGGGTGGAGTCGAGCTTCATCCCGACCAGTGTCGACGCCATGGTGAAGGTGCCCGACGCCTTGAGCCTGGCCGCGATGCGCCACGTCAGCCGCCAGCTGGGGCGCCGCGTCGGTGGCTCCACCGGTACCAATTTCATCGGCGTGCTGCAGGCCGCGCAGTGGATGCGCGAGGCGGGTCGCAAGGGCAGCATCGTCAGCATCCTGTGCGACAGCGGCGATCGCTATGCGCACAGCTATTACGACCCGGCTTGGTATGTGCGGCAGGGAATCGATGTGGAAACCGCCGATGCGCAGGTGGCGGCGGCAGCGGCCGGGCAGGGCCTGCCTGGGTTGCCGTGGTGCAGTCTGGAAGCGCTGTAAGCCCGTCAGGCATCCGCCGGGCATGGCCCGGCGCTACCAGGACAGGTCGGTAGCGCCGGGCCATGCCCGGCGAGCGCAGCGGCGCATTGGATCGCGCTCAATACCCCGCGGCCATGAAGGCATCCAGCACCGCATCGCGCAGGGCATCGGGCAGGGCCTCGATCTCCACGGCGCGGTCGTCCAGGTGCAGGCGCGGGTCCAGGCTGCTGGCCCGGCCCTGGGCCAGGGCCTGTAGCCACAGCAGCACGCAGATGACGAACTCGCGCTCGTGCCCTGACTGCACCTGGCTGGCGCCGCGTTCGATCACCTCGAACGGATACCACTCCTGCTCGTCGCTGAACCTGCCGCCCTGGTGTTGCAGTGCCTGCAGCTGCTGCAGGTGGCGCGGCGCATCGTCGCCCGCATCGCACAGTGCGGCGATCCAGGCCAGTTCGGTGGCGCTGGCCGACAGCGCCAGCGATGGTGAACGTACTGCGGATGGAGCTGGAGCCAGACCTTCCATGTGGGGCCTCCTCGACACGTTCCGCTGCGGTCTCCCCCGCGCCGCAAGCTTCAGCCGACGGCCGTAAGGCCGACGTGAACAATGGCCCGCCGCCCCTTGTCTGCCAGCCCGGCAAGCGCCATATCGATCTGGCTGCCCGCGCTGCCGGGCCCGTACCCTGGAGACCTGCCGTGACCGTTGCCAACCCCCTGCTCGATTTTTCCGGCCTGCCGCGCTTCGAGGCGATCCGCCCCGAGCATGTGGCGCCGGCGCTGGACGTGCTGCTGGCGCAGGCGGAGGCGGCGGTCAGCGCTGCCGAGCAGGTGCAGCCGGTCAGCTGGCAGGCCTTCGTTACCCCGCTGGACGATGCCACCGAACGCCTGTGGCGCGCCTGGGGCCTGGTCGGCCACCTGCAGGGCGTGGTCAACACCCCCGAGCTGCGCGAGGCGTACAACAGCAACCTGCCGCGGGTGACCCGATTCGCCAGTGCGCTGGGCCAGAACCTGGCGTTGTACCGCCAGTACCAGGCCCTGGCGGCCAGCACCGAGGCGGCCGGTTTCGACGAGGCGCGCCGCAAGGTACTGGAAAACACCCTGCGTGATTTCCGCCTGGGCGGTGCCGAACTGGATGCGGACGCGCAGCAGCGTTTCGCCGCCATCAAGGAAGAACTGTCGGCGCTGTCGGCGAAGTTCTCGCAGAACGTGCTCGATGCCACCGATGCGTGGTCGCTGATCGTCGAAGACCCGGCGCGCCTGGCTGGCGTGCCGGACGACGTGAAGGCTGCGGCACGCGCTGCTGCGGAGAAGGACGGCAAGACGGGCTGGAAGCTGACCCTGCAGATGCCGTGCTACCTGCCGGTGCAGACCTGGGGCGAGGACCGCGACCTGCGCGAGATCCTGTACCGTGCCAGCGCGCAACGCGCGTCCGAGTTCGGCGACGATGCGCTGGACAACGGCGGCAACATCGATCGCATCCTTGCACTGCGTGCCGAGTTGGCCGCGTTGCTGGGCTTTGATTCCTACGCCGACTATTCGGTAGCCACCAAGATGGCCAAGGACCCCGCCGAAGTGCTGGGCTTCCTGCGCGACCTCGCCGCACGCGCCAAGCCGTTCGCGGCCAAGGACCGTGCCGAGCTGGAGCAGTTCGCCCGCGAGCATCTCGGTATCGACAGCCTGCAGGCCTGGGATCTGGCGTTCGCCGCCGACCGGCTGAAGCAGGCGCGTTACAGCTATTCCGAGCAGGAAGTGAAGCAGTACTTCACCGAACCCAAGGTGCTGGGCGGCCTGTTCTCGGTGATCGAACAGCTGTACGGCCTGCGCGTGCAGGAAGACAGCGCGCCGGTTTGGCACGAGGACGTGCGCTTCTTCCGCCTGGTGGACGCGCAGGGCAATCTGGTGGGCCAGTTCTACCTGGACCTGTACGCCCGCGAAGGCAAGCGTGGCGGCGCGTGGATGGATGACTGCCGCAACCGCCGCGAGCATGCCGATGGCAGCGTGCAGACGCCGCTGGTGTACCTGGTGTGCAACTTCGGCCGTGGTGCCGACGGCAAGCCGGCGACCTTCAGCCACAATGAAGTGACCACGCTGTTCCATGAAATGGGCCATGGCCTGCATCAGCTGCTGACGCGCATCGGCGAACTGGGCGTGGCCGGCATCAACGGCGTGGAATGGGATGCGGTGGAGCTGCCGAGCCAGTTCATGGAGAACTTCTGCTGGGAATGGGACCACCTGCAGGGCATGACCGCGCATGTGGACAGCGGCGAGCCGCTGCCGCGCGCGCTGTACGAGCGCATGCTGGCCGCACGCAATTTCCACAGCGGCATGGCGACCGTGCGCCAGCTCGAATTCGGCCTGTTCGACATGCTGCTGCACAGTCAGTTCGAAGCAGCGCAGGACAGCGTGCTGGCACTGCTTGAGCGCGTGCGTGCGGAGGTGGCGGTGAACCATCCGCCGAGCTGGAATCGCTTCCCGCATCAGTTCAGCCACATCTTCGCCGGTGGTTATGCTGCCGGTTACTACAGCTACAAGTGGGCCGAAGTGCTGAGCGCCGATGCCTACGCCGCGTTCGAGGAAGCGCCGCAGGCGCTGGCTGCAACCGGCGCGCGTTTCCGCGACGAGGTGTTGTCACGCGGCGGCAGTCGTCCGGCCGCCGAGAACTTCAAGGCGTTCCGCGGCCGTGCGCCGCAGATCGATGCGCTGCTGCGGCATTCCGGCATGGCGTAAGTACGCTACCGTCATCCACGCATGGCGTGGATCTACTGGAAATCGATGCGTGATGCCTTGGTAGGTGCCAACCTTGGTTGGCACGGGAATCATGCCAACCAAGGTTGGCATCTACCGGGTGTCGTGGCCTGGGTTCACTCGGCGTAGATCATCTTCCGGGTCATGCCGCCGTCGACAATGAAATCCTGAGATGCTTCGGTAGGTGCCAACCTTGGTTGGCACGGGAACCATGCCAACCAAGGTTGGCATCTACCGGGTGTCGTGGCCTGGGTTCACTCGGCGTAGATCATCTTCCGGGTCATGCCGCCGTCGACGATGAAATCCTGACCGGTGCTGAAACCGGACAACGAGGACAGCAGGTACACCGCCAGCGCGCCGACATCTTCCGGTTGCCCCACCCGGCCCACCGGATGCTGGGCATGGTCAGTGGCTGAATACTGCGGCACGTGCCGGCGCGACGGTGCCTGCCAGGCATCGGTGCTGATCCAGCCGGGGCTGATGCTGTTCACCCGCACCGCCGGTCCGGCACTGATTGCCAGTGCATGGGTGAAGGCCACCAGCCCGCCCTTGGCCGCTGCGTAGGCTTCGCTGTGCGGCTCCGACTGCCAGGCGCGCGTCGAGGCGATGTTGATGATCGCGCCTGCATCGGCCGACAGCGCCGGCAGTGCATGCTTGCTGCACAGGAACGCACCATGCAGCGACGACAGGCGGCGCTGCCATTCTTCCCAGTCCATGTCCTGCAGCAGGGTGCCGTGCGGCCCGGCGATACCGGCATTGTTGACCAGGCCGTCAATGCGGCCGAAGCGTTGCAGGGCCACCGCGATGAAGTCGCGCACGCTGCTTTCGTCGGTGATGTCCAGCCGCTGGAACGCGGCATCATCGCCGCGCTGCCATTCGGCGAGGCAGGCCTGGCCCGCCTCCACATCCAGATCGCCGATCAGCACGCGGCCGCCGGCCCCGAGCACCGCCTGGGCGATGCCGCGGCCGATGCCATTGGCACCGCCGGTGACCAGCACGAGCCTGCCGTGCAGCGGCGCAACCGGCCAGGTGGCAATCGGCGGCACTGCGCTCATGACAGGTCTTCACCGCGCAGGCGACGGTGCCAGCCCTCAACACCGATCCGGTCCAGGGTCTGGATGTTGCGCTCGACGATCACATCAGGGTCCGGGTAGACATCCACCGCGCGTTCCACGCTGTCTTCGCGCAGCAGGTGCAGGGTGGGGAAGGGCGCGCGGTTGGTGTAGTTGCTGGCGTCATCGGCGGCAACGCCATCGAACTGGTAGTCCGGGTGGAAGCTGGCCACCTGCAGGATGCCCTGCAGGTCCAGCGCCTCGATCGCCGCATCGGCGTTGTCGAGGAAGTCGTTGTAGTCGAGGAAGTCGGTCAGCACCTGCGGGTGCACGATCAAGGTGGTATCGATCTGCTCGGCCGGCGTGTCGCGCAGCAGCACCAGTTCTTCGGCCAGTTCTTCCACCAGCGCTTCCGGTGTGGTCGCGTCGCTCAGCACGATGCGGACCTGGTCTTTCACGTACACCGCCTTGGCGAACGGGCACAGGTTCAGGCCGATGACGATGCGCTCCAGCCACAGGCGGGTGGCGGCGATCGGGTCATCGGTGGGCAGGGGGGTGTCGGTCATGGCGGGCGCATCGGCTGGCGTGGGTGGCCATTGTAGGCGTGCCGGTGCGGGGGGGCCGTTCACTGTGCAGGAACTGGACAACGGCGATGCTGGAAATTCCCATCGATTCAATCCCTTGCCGATATCACGCCAATGGCCGATTGCCGACGCAGCGGGCCAGGCGTGCAATGGCGGCACGACACAGGAGGACTTCACATGACTGCATCTTCCCCATGGCTGCCGGACGCACTCTGGTCAGGCGCCTTCTTCGATGGTCGATGGAGCGCTGCCGCGCAGCGCCAGCCGGTGATCGAGCCCGCCACCGGGCAGTCGCTTGGTGAGATCGGCCTGGCCGACGCGGCGCAGGTCGCGCGTTCTGCAGCCGCTGCGGCGCAGGCACAACAGGCATGGGCGGCGGCGCCTTACGAACAGCGCGCCGAGGTGCTGCGCAAGGCTGCACGCCTGGCCGAGGAAAACGTCGACACGCTGGTCGACTGGCTGGTCCGCGAAAGCGGCTCCACCCGCCTGAAGGCCGGGTTCGAGGCCAAGGTGACCATCAAGGCGCTGCATGAGGCCTCGGCGCTGCCGTCGCGCAGCGTAGGTGAGATCCTGCCGTCCGAGCCCGGCAGGCTGAATCTGGCGCGGCGTCGTCCCCTCGGCGTGGTTGGGGTGATCTCACCGTTCAATTTCCCGCTGTACCTGGCGATGCGCGCAGTGGCCCCGGCCATCGCTCTCGGCAATGCCGTGGTGCTCAAGCCGGACCCGCGCACGGCGGTGTGCGGTGGTGCGGTGATCGCACGCCTGTTCGAGCAGGCCGGTCTTCCGCAGGGTGTGCTGCACATGTTGCCCGGCGACGGCGCCGCTGGTGCCGCGCTGACCAGTGATCCGCATGTGGCGATGATCCCGTTCACCGGCTCGACGGCGGCGGGACGCAAGGTCGGCGAAGCCGCCGGCAAGCACCTGAAAAAAGTATCACTGGAGCTGGGTGGCAAGAACGCGCTGATCATCCTCGACGATGCCGATCTCGACCTGGCCGTGGCCAACACCGCCTGGGGCGTGTACCTGCACCAGGGTCAGATCTGCATGGCCACCGGCCGTGTGCTGGTACAGCGAAGCATCCATCAGGCGTTCCTGCAGAAGCTGGTGGCCAAGGCGAAGTCGCTGAAGGTGGGCGACCCGGCACGCGAGGACGTGGCGCTGGGGCCACTGATCAATGCCGCGCAACGCGACCATGCGGCGCGCGTGGTCGACGACGCAGTGAAGGCCGGTGCGTCCCTCGAAACCGGCGGCACCTACCAGGACTTGTTCTTCGCACCGACCGTGCTCGGCAACGTCAGTGCGGACAATCCGGCGTTCAACGAAGAGATCTTCGCACCGGTAGCGGTGGTGGTGCCGTTCGATGACGACGACGAAGCCGTGCGCCTGGCCAATGACAGCGAGTACGGCCTGTCGATGGCGATCGTCTCCAGCAATGTCGGCCGCGCGCTGAAGCTGGGCGAGCGCCTGCGTACCGGCCTGCTGCACATCAACGACCAGACCGTGAACGATGAGGTCATCAATCCCTTCGGCGGGGTAGGGGCGTCCGGTAACGGCACCAGCATCGGCGGCCCGGCCAACGTGGAGGAATTCACCCAGTGGCAATGGATGACGGTCAAGGGCGAAGCCCCGGCCTATCCCATCTGATCGAGGAGAACACAACGATGAGCAGCAACAGTGGATCGCGTGACATCACCGCCGCCGTGGTACGCGGCAAGGAACAGCCTTTTGTCATCGAGCAGGCGCGTCTGCGTGGCCCGCAGGACGATGAGGTACTGGTGAAGATCGTGGCGACCGGCCTGTGCCATACCGACCTGATCGTGCGTGACCAGTACTATCCGGTGCCGCTGCCGGCGGTGCTGGGCCATGAGGGCGCGGGCATCGTCGAGGCAGTCGGCCCCAACGTGCGTGAACTGAAGGCCGGCGACCACGTGGTGCTGACCTATGGCCAGTGCGGCCACTGCAATCCTTGCCGTGGTGGACATGGCGCGTACTGCCGCGATTTCTTCGCGCTGAACTTCGGTGGAGATGATGGCCACGGCCATACCGCAATCACCGATGCACAGGGCCAGCCGCTGCACGATCACTTCTTCGCACAGTCGTCGTTTGCCACGTTTGCGTTGGCGCGCGAGATCAACGCGATCAAGGTGCCTGACGATGCGCCGCTGGAGCTGCTCGGCCCGCTGGGCTGCGGCATCCAGACTGGTGCGGGGGCAGTGCTCAACTCGCTGCAGGTGCGATCGGGCAGCAGCTTCGCCAGCTATGGCGCCGGTGCGGTCGGCCTGAGCGCGGTGATGGCGGCCAAGGTCGCCGGTGCCACCACCATCATCGCCATCGACGTGGTGCCCTCGCGGTTGCAGCTGGCCATGGAGCTGGGTGCCACCCACGTGGTCAACAGCCGCGAGACCGATGTGATCGAGGCCGTGCGTGCGATCACCGGTGGCGGCGCCGATTTCGCGCTGGAATCCACTGGTCGTCCGGAAGTGCTGTCGGCCGGCATCGAAGCCTTGGCCGGGCTGGGCATGATGGGCGTGGTTGGTGCACCAAAATTGGGCACGACCGCCAGCTTCGATGTGAACAACCTGCTGCTGGGTGGTCGCAGCATCCGCGGCATCGTCGAGGGCGACAGCGTGCCGCAGGTGTTCATTCCGCAGCTGGTGACGCTGTACCAGCAGGGGCGCTTCCCGTTCGACAGGCTGGTGAAGTTCTATCCGCTGGAGCAGATCAACCAGGCGGCCGAGGACAGTACGCGGGGCATCACCCTGAAGCCGATTCTGCGGATCGCGGCGTGAGGTGAGGGTTTGCAGGGCTGCGCCCTGCACCTGCCGAAGCAACGGCAACAGCAACGTCAAAAGCGGGCATTCCGTGGGATGGCGGGGTGGGTCCGGTTGCGGGGGACGCCGTAAATACGTCCCTGTAGGCTTGGCCGCGGCATCCATGCCGCAGACACCCCCGCAACCGGACCCACCCTGCCTTCGACAGGTTCCCGCTGCTGTTGGTAGGTGTCGACCTTGGTCGACACATGAATCCGTGACGGAGACGGAAACGCACTTTCTCGGCATGGCGCGTCGTGGAAGTAGATCCACGCCAAGCGTGGATGAACGCCTGACGGAAACGGAAACGCTCCGTTGTCGGGACGTAACGCTGGCGTGGCGTGCGCGGGTGTACTCTGCGTGCATGATGGCCACGACAGTCGGGCAACAGCAATTGGTGGCGGCGCGTGCCGCCTTTGCCGAGGGCGACGTGCAGTCGCTGGCGATGCTGCCCTTGCCGTTGCAGCAGTCCTGGCAGCGTTCGCATGCGGCCGGTGTGCGCCCCGACCAGGAGCCGTACTACCCGCCATTGCAGGGCAACGGCCACCACCTGGAATCCCGCGACGATCGTCGCCTGGCACGTTGCGTGCAGCCCGAGCTGGAGCAGTTGTGGTCCGCGTTCGGTGCGCGGGGATGGACGATGTTCTGCGCCAACCGCGAGGGCATGGTGATCGTGCATCGCGCCCATGGCCTGGAAGATGCGCCGCTGCTGCGGCCGATCCAGGTGGGACGGCGGCTGGGCGAGGCCGAGATCGGCACCACCGCGCCTGCGGTCAGCCTGGCCGACGACCTGCCCGCCCTGGTACGCGGCAACGAACACTATCTGCAGCGGTTCGCCCCCGTGTTCTGCCTGAGTGAGCCTGCAGGGGCAGGTCTGCGGTGCGATCGACATCACCGGGTTGGGGGAGCGCGATCCGGCATTGCTGCAGGGCTATTTCCGGCAGGCGGCGCTGGCCATCGAGAACCGCTTGATGCACACGCTCAGCGATGTGCACCTGCTGGCGGTGCAGCATGATCCGCGCTGGCTGGCATCACCGCTGCAGGGCCTGTTGGCGGTGCAGGAAGACGGCCAGTTGCTTGCCGCCAACCGCGTCGCCCGGCGTCTGCTCGGACTGCCACGGCGCGGGCCGTTGCCGTTGCTTTCGCTGGACACGTTGTTTGCCGGTGCCAGCGCCGCACAGCGACGCCGACTGCTGCAGCCTGGTCCTGCGCATCGGGTGCGGCTGGGCGAGGGCAGTGCGGTCCATCTGCAGCATCTTCAGGCACCGCGCGCTGCAGGGGCGCGTTCGCCGACTACCGCCGCGGCGCCCGTGCAGGCGGCGCCACTGCGTGACCAGCAGCGCGATGCAGCGCGACGCGCCGCACGTGCTGCCGACGGCAACCTCAGCCTCGCTGCACGCCAGCTCGGAATCTCGCGGACAACGCTGTACAGACTGCTGCGCGAGTGAGGCCGGCGATCGGAGCCGGCGCTACACCCAGGCGTCGATCAATCGCGGAAGTTGTTGAACTGCAGCGGCAGCTCGAACTTGCCGGCCTTCAGCACGGCGATGGCGTCCTGCAGGTCGTCGCGCTTCTTGCCCATCACCCGCAGCTTGTCGCCGTTGATCTGGGTTTCCACCTTCAGCTTGGCTTCCTTCAGTGCCGCGGCGATTTTCTTGGCAATCTTCTGCTCGATGCCCTGCTTGACGGTGATCTTCTGCCGGGCCTGGGCAAGGTTGGTTTCCACGTCGCCATATTCCAGGCTGAGCACGTCGATGCTGCGGGCGGCCAGGCGTGCGCGCAGGATGTCGTTCATCTGCTTGAGCTGGAACTCGCTCGGCGCGGACTGGGTGATCACTTCACCCTCGCGCTCGAACCTGGCGTCCACGCCCTTGAAGTCGAAGCGGGTGGCAAGCTCGCGGTTGGCCTGGTCGAGCGCATTGGTCAGTTCGTGGGTGTCGACTTCGGACACAACGTCGAAGGAAGGCATGGGCGTTACTCCGCAGAAATCAGTGGCGCTCATTCTATCGCGTGGGCCTGGGTGCCCGCGTTCTGTAGCCGGGCCCATGCCGTGGCTGTCGCTTTTCTGTAGAGCCGAGCCCATGCTCGGCTGCGTTGTGAAGAGCAGCCGAGCATGGGCTCGGCTCTACAATCCGGCGCGGTCGGTGATAATGGGCCATGAACCTGCAACGCTCCCCTTCGCGCGCCGTGGCCTGGATGGTCGCTGCTGTCGCCTGTTTCTCGCTGATGGACGCCGGCATGAAGCAGCTTTCGGCCAGCTATCCCTCGCTGGAGGTGACCTTCCTGCGGGGTGTGGCGTCGCTGCCCTTCGTGCTGGTCTGGGTACTGGCCAGTGCCGGGCCACGCTCGCTCATTCCGCGCCGCTGGGGCCTGCACCTGCTGCGCGGCGGGCTGGGCATGGCGATGATCGGCTGCTTCGTGTTCGCCCTGCGCGACCTGCCGCTGTCCACCGCCTACACCATCTATTTCGTCGCGCCGCTGCTGATTGCCGCCTTGTCGGTGCCGCTGCTGGGCGAGCGGGTCGGGCCGCGGCGCTGGGTCGCCATCGGCATCGGCCTGGTCGGCGTGCTGGTGGTGCTGCGGCCGGGCGTGGGCGGTTTCATCTCGGTGCCGGGCCTGATGGTGCTGGCCGCTGCCACCGCCTATGCCATCGCCGCGATCACCGTCAGCCTGCTGACCCGCACCGATACCTCGCAGTCGATGGTGGTCTGGTTCCTGGTCATCATGGCCATCGGCGCCGGGCTGCTGGCGATCCCCGGCTGGGTGCCGCTGCAGATGGCGCATGCGCCGTTGATCGCCGGCATGGGCCTGGCCGGAGCGCTGGGCCAGATCGCGCTGACCAAGGCCTTCCAGCTGGGCGAGGCCTCGATGATCGCGCCGCTGGAGTACAGCGGCCTGGTCTGGGTGATCGGCTGGGACCTGGCCTTCTGGGGGCAGCTGCCGGACGGCTACACCTGGGCGGGCGCGGCGATCATTGTCGCCTCGGGCCTGTACCTGCTGCACCGCGAACGGGTGAACCGGCAGGAGCCGCCGAAACCGTTGGACCATCCCTGAACCGGTGTGGCCGGGGAATGGGTCAGATCCCTGCCCTGCAGGGTCTCTGACCCCGGCCAATGCGCCGGTGCGGGCGCCTTAGAACCAAAAGGAATAACATTCTGGCCCATGGCGCGGGCGCGCGAGCGCCGGCGCTGGTAGGCTGCACGCCCCCTTCCATCGCCCTCCCGGTGAGCTGATCCCGTGATCGAGTTCCAGCGCCTGCACAAATCCTATGCCGTTGCCGGCCGCGCGGTCAGCGCGCTGCAGCCGCTGGACCTGACCATCGAGGCCGGTGAGGTGTTCGGCATCATCGGCCATTCCGGTGCGGGCAAATCGACGCTGATCCGCATGATCAACCGCCTGGAAGAGCCCAGCGGTGGCCGTCTGCTGATCGCCGGTGAAGATGTCACGGCACTGGAGCCGCAGGGCCTGCGCGCGCTGCGCCGCCGGATCGGCATGATCTTCCAGCACTTCAACCTGCTGTCCTCGCGCACGGTGGCCGGCAACGTCGCCTTCCCGCTGGAACTGGCCGGAACACCGAAGGCCGAGATCGAAGCGCGCGTCGCCGAACTGCTGCAGACCGTCGGCCTGCAGGCGCATGCGGACAAGTATCCGGCGCAGCTGTCGGGCGGGCAGAAGCAGCGTGTGGGCATCGCCCGGGCACTGGCCACCCGCCCGCAGATCCTGCTGTGCGATGAGGCCACCAGCGCGCTCGATCCGCAGACCACCGCCTCGGTGCTGGCGCTGCTGTCGAAGATCAACCGCGAACTGGGCCTGACCATCGTCCTGATCACCCACGAGATGGACGTGATCCGTCGCGTCTGCGACCGCGTGGCCGTGCTTGACGCCGGCCAGCTGGTCGAGACCGGCCCGGTGACCAAGGTGTTCCTGCATCCGCAGCACCCGACCACCCGCCGTTTCGTCAGCGAATCGGAGCACGTGGACGAAGGCACGCTGCACCGCGATTTCGACGCGGTCGGTGGCCGTGTCGTGCGCCTGACCTTCCTCGGCGCTGACACCTACGAACCCCTGCTCGGCAGTGTCGCGCGGCAGACCGGGGTCGACTACAACATCCTGTCCGGCCGTATCGACCGGATCAAGGACACCCCGTATGGCCAGCTGATCGTCGCCCTGGTGGGCGGTGACCAGTCCGCCGCGCAGGCCGCGTTCGTGGCCGCCGGCGTGCACGTTGAGGAACTGCGTCGATGATCATCGCCACCGCCGGCGGCTTCTTCCGCCACCTGGACGCCGACAAATGGGTGGATATCGGCAAGGCCACCATCGAGACGCTGCTGATGATGGCCGGCTCGCTGCCGCTGACCCTGGCCATCGGCCTGCCGATGGGCGTGCTGCTGTATGTGTTCGGCGCGCCGCAGATGAAGCGCCGGCCGCTGGCCTATGGCGTGCTCGCGCTGGTGGTGAACCTGCTGCGTTCGGTGCCCTTCATCATCCTGATGGTGGTGCTGATTCCAGTGTCGCTGTGGTTGATGGGCCAGTCGATCGGCGTGCTCGGCACGCTGCCGGCGTTGGTGATCGGCGCGGCGCCGTTCTACGCGCGCCTGGTCGAGACTGCGCTGCGCGAAGTGGACCGTGGCGTGGTCGAGGCCGCGCAGTCGATGGGCGCCACCACCTGGCAGCTGGTTACCCGGGTGCTGCTGCCTGAGGCCCGGCCGGGCCTGATCGCTGCAGCCACGGTCACCACCGTCGCCCTGGTCGGCTTCACCGCCATGGGCGGTGCGATCGGTTCGGGTGGCCTCGGCGACCTGGCACTGCGCGAAGGCTACCAGCGCAACCGCACCGACGTGGCCCTGGTCACCGTGGTGGTGCTGCTGATCCTGGTGCAGCTGCTGCAGATGCTGGGCGACCGCCTGGTCGCGCATTACAGCCGCAAATAACAGAATGCCGGGCGGCGCCCAGCATCGTTCAGGTAGTGCCGGCCACTGGCCGGCAATCTCATGAACGCGGGAAGCACCGTGCAGTTGCCGGCCAGCGGCCGGCCCCACCACCGTGCGATCAACGCACGTTCGGTACTTCGTAGCCCAGCTTGCCGACCTGATCGGCGTGCTGCGGCACGCGCTTGAGCTTGTCGGTGTTCACCCCGTACTCGTCGCGCAGGCGTTCGGCCAGGTCCTTGTACAGCGCCTTGTCCATGTCAGGCGTACGCGAGAAGATCCAGGCCATCTCGCGGCCCGGGTAGCCGATCAGCGCCCAGGAATAGTCCGGCGCCACTTCCAGCACCCGCGAATGGGTCGGCACGACCCGGTAGAACCAGGTGCGCCAGCCGTGGTTGCCACTGTCCGGATCGACACTGGCACGCGCGCGGATTTCCTGCAGCGGCTCGCCGAAGCCATCGCGGTAGCGATAGGTGATGGCAACCTTGTGGTCCTCGCGCAGCTCGTACTGGTTGACGCTGGTGACGTGGCCGCGTTCGATGAAGTTCGGCACACGGCCGATCACGTACCAGGTGCCCATGAAGCGCTGCAGGTCGATCGTCCCGTCTGCAGAGGCTTCCGCGGCGCTGTTGCGGGACGACGGTGGGGAATTGGCAGCCACTGCCGGACCGCCCAGGGACAGGGCCAGCAACACAGCGCAGAGCGGGCGGATCGAGGTCATGCGGGAGCGGGCTCCAGTGGGCTTGCCCGCGCATGGTCACTGTGTGCACGCCATCCGTCAATGGTGTCGCAGCCGGTGAGAAGCCCCGCAGCCAAGCTGGCCTGCATCGACCACCGGAGAATCCGCATGCGCACACGTCCCCGCCACCGCCTTCCAGCTGAACGCGTCAGCGAACGCAGCGATCCACGCCTGCTGCGGGTGGTGCCGCAGCTCGCCTTGGCCGGGCTGGCCGTGGTCCTGGTGTGGCCGGCCGCGCGCGGCAGCAGTGTCTGGCTGGGTTGGTTGCCGCTGTGGCTGGTCGGCATGCCGTTGGCTGCCTGGTGGGCCCTGCTGCGCTGCCCGTTGCCCACGCGGGCAGCGCTGCGCTGGTTGCGGCGCGACACTGGGCAGGCCCGGCGTCGCTCCCAGCCACGTACGCGCAAGGCGCACACCGCCACGGCCTGACCTTCGACACGGGGGCGGCCCCGGTGATCCATGCTAGCGTTCCACGGCTAATGACTGCCTGGAGCTGCAATGTCACGATTCGCTTCCGCCTGCCTGCTGGCCGGCATGATGACCGCTGCCTCGGTGGGTACCGCCGTGGCCGCTGAAGACACCGACCGTTACGCCTGGCTGGAGGACGTCACCGGCGACAAGCCGTTGTCCTGGGTCAAGGAACAGAACGCCAAGTCCGAGGCGCGCCTGGCGCAGACCCCGGCCTTCAAGCAGATGGAGACCAGCATCCGCGAGGTGCTCGACTCGGACGCCAAGATTCCCGGCGTGCAGAAGATCGGTGATTACTACTACAACTTCTGGAAGGACAAGCAGCACGAGCGCGGCCTGTGGCGTCGCACCACCCTGGCCGAGTACCGCAAGGCCTCGCCGACCTGGGAGACCGTGCTCGACCTGGATGCGCTGAACAAGGCCGAGAACGAAAACTGGGTCTGGCACGGCGCCGACTGCCTGCGTCCGGACTACAGCCGCTGCCTGATCGCGCTGTCGCGCGGCGGTGCCGACGCCGATGTCACCCGCGAGTTCGACCTGGCCAGCAAGAGCTGGATCAAGGACGGCTTCTTCCGCCCCGAATCGAAGGGCGGCCTGAGCTGGATCGACCGCGACACCGTGTTCGTCTACACCGATTTCGGCAGCGGTTCGATGACCACCTCCGGTTACCCGCGCGTGGCCAAGCTGTGGAAGCGTGGCACGCCGATGTCCACGGCCAGCCTGGTCTATGAAGGCAAGCCGGAAGACATGTACATCGCGGCGATGCACGATGACACCCCGGGCTTCGAGCGCAATCTGGTCAGCCGCACGCTGGCCTTCTACAACAACGAGATCTACCTGCGCGGCGACGACGGCAAGCTGACCAGGATCGATGCGCCGAACTCGGCCGAGAAGGGCCTGCACAAGCAGTGGCTGACCCTGGAACTGCGCGATCCGTGGACCGTGGGTGGCAAGACCTACGCCTCCGGCGCACTGCTGGTGACCAGGCTGGATGATTTCCTGGCCGGCAAGCGCGACTTCGAGGTGTTGTTCACCCCGACCGCGACCACCTCGCTGGCCAGCGCCTCGTGGACCAGGAACCACCTGGTGCTGAACGTGCTGGACGACGTCAAGAACCGCCTGTCGGTGCTGACCCCGACCGCCAAGGGCTGGCAGAAGAGCGACTTCGTCGGCGCGCCGTCCTTCGGCACCCTGGGCGTCAGTGCGGTCGACAGCAATGACAGCGATGCAGTGTGGCTGACCGCCACCGACTACCTGACCCCGACCACCCTGGCCATCGCCGACATCGGCAAGGCGCCGGAAGTGCTCAAGACCATGCCGGCGTTCTTCGATGCCGACGGCAAGGTCATTGAACAGCACTTCGCCACCAGCAAGGACGGCACCCGCGTGCCGTACTTCGTGGTGCACGACAAGGCGATGAAGCTTGATGGGTCCAACCCGACCCTGCTGTACGGCTACGGTGGCTTCGAGATCTCGCTGACCCCGTCGTATTCCGGTGGCATGGGCCGCGCCTGGCTGGAGAAGGGCGGCGTGTACGTGGTCGCCAACATCCGCGGTGGTGGCGAGTACGGCCCGCGCTGGCACCAGGCGGCGCTGAAGCAGAACCGTCACAAGGCCTATGAAGACATGGCTGCCGTTGCTCAGGATCTGGTCACCCGCAAGATCACCTCGGCCAAGCACCTCGGCGTGCAGGGCGGCAGCAACGGTGGCCTGCTCACCGGCAACATGCTGACCCAGTACCCGGAGCTGTTCGGTGCGGTGGTGGTGCAGGTTCCGCTGCTGGACATGAAGCGCTACAGCCACCTGCTGGCCGGCGCGTCGTGGATGGCCGAGTACGGCAACCCGGACACCAGCGACTGGGAGTTCATCAAGACCTTCTCGCCGTACCACCTGTTCGACGCGAAGAAGAGCTACCCGCCGGTGCTGTTCACCACCTCCACCCGCGATGACCGCGTACATCCGGGCCACGCCCGCAAGATGGCCGCGAAGATGATCGATGCCGGCAAGGACGTGACCTACTACGAGAACATCGAAGGCGGTCATGGCGGTGCGGCCAACAACGCGCAGGCTGCGCACATGTCCGCACTGGCCTACAGCTTCCTGTGGGAGCGGTTGGGCGGTAAATAAGCAGAACGGAAAACGCCGCCCCAGGGCGGCGTTTTTCGTTGGGCATTCGTTGAACGGTAGCGCCGGGCCATGCCCGGCGGCTCCCTTGCCGCGCTGCGCGCTCGCCGGGCACGGCCCGGCGCTACCGGAAATGTTTCAACCCGCGCGCAATCCGCTCCACCGCTTCCTGCAACCGCGGCACTTCCTGGGTATAGGCCAGGCGCACGTGCTGGTTCGATCGATGGAAACCGAAATCCAGGCCCGGGGTGAATGCCACGTGCTCGGTCTCCAGGAAATGCGCACAGAACGCCTGCGCGTCATCGGTGAACGCACTGACGTCGGCGTACAGGTAGAACGCACCCTGCGGCTCCACTTCGATGCGGAAGCCCAGTTCGCGCAGGGCCGGCAGCAGGAAGTCGCGGCGCTGCTGGAAGGCCTGGCGGCGCTGCTCGAAGATCGCCATCGCCTCTTCGCTGAAACAGGCAAGGGCTGCATGCTGGGCGATGCTCGAGGCGCTGATATACAGGTTCTGCGCCAGTTTCTCCAGGTCGCGTACCGCCGCCGGCGGCGCCACCAGCCAACCCAGTCGCCAGCCGGTCATGCCGAAGTACTTGGAGAAGCTGTTCAGCACGAACGCGCTGTCATCGACCTGCAGCACGCTGGCTGCATCCAGGCCGTAGGTCAGGCCGTGATAGATCTCGTCGACCACCAGGTGGCCGCCGCGCGCATGCAGCGACGTCGACAGTGCCGCCAGTTCATCGGCTGACAGCACGGTGCCGGTGGGATTGGCCGGTGATGCCACCAGCGCGCCGACGCTGTCGGCGTTCCAGTGCTGCTGCACCAGCGAAGGGGTCAGCTGGTAGGCCGTTTCGGGGCCCACCGGCACCAGTTGCGCACCGCCTTCCACCAGTCGCAGGAAGTGGCGGTTGCACGGATAGCCGGGATCGGCAAGCAGCCAGTGGCGGCCCGGGTCGACCAGCAGGCTGCTGGCCAGCAGCAGTGCGCCGGAGCCGCCCGGCGTGACCAGGATGCGGTCGGGGTCGATGTCCAGACCGTAGTGGCTGCGATAGAAGCCGCTGATCGCCTGGCGCAGGGCCGGCAGGCCGCGCGCGGCGGTGTAGCGGGTGTGGCCGGCGGCCAGCGCCGCCTGGCCGGCCCGCACGACCGGCTCGGCGGTGGTGAAGTCCGGTTCGCCGATCTCCAGATGGATCACATCGTGACCGGCCTGTTCCAGCACCTGAGCGCGGGCCAGCAGGGACATCACATGGAAGGGAGCGATTTCGTGGCTGCGCCGGCTGTAGCCCGGCGTGTGGGGCAGGGTACTCATGCCCACATGGTACGCCGCCGGTCCAGGTAGTGCCGGTCGCTGGCCGGCAACCGCATGGGTCTGTTTATCCCGAGGTTGCCGGCCAGCGGCCGGCACTAACGGCAGGCATGGCCACCATGACGATCCGCAGGGTTGCCCGCAGCCTCCCTGCAACCCAGACTCAGCCGCAAGGACGCCATTGCATTGCCGATCAAGGAGCCTTACTTCATGAAATCCACTCTCTGCCTGTTGCTTGCGAGCCTGATGACCAGCACCGCTACCGCCGCCACCCCGCCCGTTCCGCCGGATGTTGAGAAGCGTCCGCACGTGGTCAAGGCGCCGTTCGGCGCGACCCGCAACGATGACTATTACTGGCTGCGCGACGACAAGCGCGAGGACAAGGCCATGCTGGCCTACCTGCAGGCCGAGAACGCCTACGCCGACCAGCTGCTGGCACCGCTGAAGCCGCTGGAGGATGCGCTGTACGGCGAGATCGTCGGCCGCATCAAGCAGGACGATGCCAGTGTGCCGGCGCGCGAGCGCGGCTACTGGTACTACAGCCGCTACGAAACCGGCCAGGACTATCCCATCCATGCGCGCCGCAAGGCCAGCATGGACGCGCCGGAGGAAGTCCTGCTCAACGTCAACACGATGGCTGCCGGCAAGGGCTATTTCAGCGTCGGCTCGATGGAGGTCAGCCAGGACAACCAGCTGCTGGCCTGGGCCGATGATGACGTGGGCCGCCGCCAGTACGTCATCCGCTTCAAGGACCTGCGCACCGGCGCGGTGCTGCCGGACACGATCACCGGCACCTCCGGCGACCTGGTCTGGGCCGACGACAACCGCACCGTGCTGTACGTCGAGAACGATCCGGAAACCCTGCTGACCGTGCGGGTGAAGAAGCACGTGCTGGGCACCCCGGCCAGCGCCGACACCGTTGTCTACGAAGAAAAGGACGACAGCTTCTACATGGGCATCGGCCGCACCCGCGACGATCGCTTCATCACCATCGGCGTGCACAGCACCGTGTCCTCCGAAGAGCGCTACGCGCCGGCCAGCGACCCGACCACATTCACCGTGCTCGCCCCGCGCCAGCGCGACGTGGAGTACGACGCCGACCACTACGACGGCCGCTGGGTGATCCGCACCAACGATGGTGCGAAGAACTTCAAGCTGGTGACCGCACCGACCGATGCCACCTCGCGCGCGCAGTGGAAGGACTGGATCGCCCATGACGATGCAGTGTTCATCGAAGGCTTCGAACTGTTCGATACCTACACCGCCATCGCCGAACGTTCCGAAGGCCTGGAGCGCATCCGCCTGCTGTTCAAGGACGGTCGCAACGACTACGTGAAGGCTGACGAACCGGCCTATTCGATGGGCCTGGGCGACAACACCGAGGCTGACACCACGTGGCTGCGCTACGTCTACACCTCGATGACCACGCCGACCACGGTGTACGAACTGAACACCAGCAACGGCGAGCGTCGCCAGCTGAAACAGCAGCCGGTGATCGGCTATGACGCATCGAAGTACGAAACTGATCGCGTCTGGATCACCGCGCGCGACGGGGTGAAGGTGCCGGTGTCGCTGGTCTACCGCAAGGGCTACAGGAAGGATGGCACCGGCGCGCTGTTCCAGTACGCCTACGGCAGCTACGGCATGTCGATGGACCCGTACTTCAACCAGACTGCGGTGAGCCTGCTCGACCGTGGCGTGGTGTATGCCATTGCCCACATCCGCGGTGGCCAGGAAATGGGCCGCGACTGGTACGAGAACGGCAAGCTGCTGCACAAGCAGAACACCTTCAACGACTTCATCGACGTCACCCGTGGCCTGGTGGCACAGGGCTGGGCGGCGAAGGATCGTGTCGCCGCGTCTGGTGGCAGTGCCGGTGGCCTGCTGATGGGCGCCATCGCCAACCAGGCGCCACAGGACTACCGCGTGCTGGTGGCGCAGGTGCCGTTCGTGGACGTGGTCACCACCATGCTCGACCCGACCATCCCGCTGACCACCAACGAGTACGACGAGTGGGGCAACCCCGAGCAGAAGCCGTACTACGAGTACATGCTGTCCTACTCGCCCTACGACAACGTGAAAAAGCAGGCCTATCCGTCGCTGTTCGTGGGTACCGGCCTGTGGGATTCGCAGGTGCAGTACTGGGAGCCGGCAAAGTGGGTGGCCAAGCTGCGTGATGACAACACCGGCCACTTCCCGATCCTGTTCCGCACCAACATGGAAGCCGGCCACGGCGGCAAGTCCGGGCGCTTCCAGCGTTACCGCGAACTTTCCGAGTCGTATGCGTTCGTGCTGCAGCAGCTGGGCATCGAAACGCCCGCTGCCGGCGCTGCGACGGAATGACGCATCGTGGCGGCGGTGATATCGCCGCCGCCACCTGCGCTGGGTATCCTTGCGCGATGAGCCTGCCCGAACCGCCCGCCAGCAAGGACCTGCCAGCGCCCAGCCGGCCGGTGCGGTTCCGTTGGGCGTGGTGGCTGCTGGCCTATGCCAGCCTGGGTACCGGCATCGTCGGCATCTTCGTGCCGGGGCTGCCCACCACCGTATTCATCCTGATCTCGGCCTGGGCCGCCTCGCGCGGCTCCGAGCGCCTGCACGGCTGGCTGCTGCAGCACCCGCGTTTCGGCCCGGCCATTGCCAACTGGCAGGCACATGGTGCGGTGAGCCGCTACGGCAAGTGGATGGCCACGATCACCATGGCGGTGTGTGCCGGCATCATGCTGTGGTGCGTGCCGGTGGCCTGGGTGAAGTGGTTCTCCATCGGCAGCATGACCGTGGTGGCGATCTGGCTGTGGACCCGGCCGCTGCCACCGGCCGATTGATCTCTGCCGCCGGGCATGGCCCGGCGCTACCACGGTACCGGGATGCGGTAGCGCCGGGCCATGCCCGGCGGATGCGTTGCGCGGCACCCTGCACCAACCGCTCAGCCGCCAATGGCTATACTCGGGGCATGAACATCCCCCATCGCAATGTCATCCTGATTCCGCTGGCAGCGGCCTCGCTGCTGTTCCTCGCCGCGTGCGGCAACAAGGGCCCGCTGGTGCTGCCGCAGAAGCCGGTGCCGGTGGAAGAAACCGTCGAACCGGCCGCTGATGCCGACACCACGCCCGCTGCCACCCAGAGCACCGGTGACGGCAGTCCGTCCGTCACTCCGGATCCGGTCAAGAAGGTGGACGACGGGAATGAGTAAGGCCGGCTCCAACGGCCTGCGCTTCAGCAAGATGCACGGCGCGGGCAACGATTTCGTAGTGATCGACCTGCGCGACGGCACCCCGCCGCCCACCCCGGACCTGGCCGCGCGCCTGGCCGACCGCCATACCGGCGTCGGCTGCGACCAGATCCTGACCATCGAGCCGCCGCGTGCCGAAGGCTCCGTCGCCTCGTACCGCATCTGGAACGCCGATGGTTCCAATTCCGAGCAGTGCGGCAACGGCGCGCGCTGCATCGCTGCCTGGCTGGTGCGCGAGGGCAGTGCGCAGGGCGATCACTTCGTGATCGACAGCCCGCTGGCCAGCCACGCCGTGGATGTCCTCGGCGATGGCCAGTACGCGGTGGCGATGGGCGTGCCGCTGTTCGAACCGGCGCAGGTGCCGCTGATCGGCTTCGCCCACCCGCGCGAGGAATACCTGCTGCCACTGCAGGGTGAGACCGTGCGCTTCGCGGCGGTGTCGATGGGCAATCCACACGCGGTGATCGAAGTGGGCCTGGTCGACGCCGCACCGGTCGAGCGCGTGGGCGGATTGCTGCAGCAGCATGCCTCGTTCCCGAAGTCGGTGAACGTGGGCTTCGCCCAGGTGATGGGCCCGGAACATGTGCGCCTGCGCGTGTTCGAGCGCGGCGTGGGTGAAACCCTGGCCTGCGGCAGTGGCGCCTGCGCGGCTGCGGTGACCCTGATGCATCGCGGCCGCCTGCAGCGCGATGCGCGCATCAGCCTGCCCGGTGGCGACCTGCGCATCCAGTGGCCGGGCGATGGCCAGCCGGTGGTGATGGCGGGCCCGACCGCATTCGTCTTCGAAGGGGAGTGGATCGCATGACTGAGACCGTCGACAAGCTCGGTGCCCATGAAGTCGCCGCCTGGTTGCGGCGTCATCCGGGCTTCCTCAAGCAGTTCCCGGACCTGGCGCTGACCCTGGTGGTGCCACGCGATGACGGCCCGACCGCATCGCTGGCCAGCTACCAGCTGGAAGTGCTGCGCGAGAAGAACCGCGAGCTGGCGCGACGGTTGGCCGACCTGGGCGCGACCGCGCAGGTCAACGAGCGGCTGGCGGTGCGCACGCATCAGCTCACCCTGGCCTTGATGAAGCAGGACAATGCCGCCGATACGCTGCGCGCGATGGCGGCGTCGCTGCAGGAAGACTTCGCCGGCGATCTGGTGCGGCTGGTGGTGCATGCGCCGGTGGCCGGGCTGGAGCAGGCCGAGTGGCTGCAGGTGCTGGCTGCCGATGATGCGCAGCTGGGCCCGTTCCGCGACTGCCTGAAGGATGGGGAGCCGATCTGTGGCCGCCTGCAGAGCGACAAGAACGCGGTGCTGTACGGCGCGCGCAGCGAGGAAGTGCAGACCACCGCGCTGCTGCCGTTGCCGGGCGTTGGGCTGATCGCGGTGGGCAGCCATGATCCGAACCGCTTCTATCCCGGCATGGGCACGCTGTTCCTGCGGATGATGGGCGAGGCCCTGGTGACCGGGCTCAAGCGCTTCGCGGATTGAGCAGGACACGACGACGATGAGCGCGGTGCAGGCGTTCCTGCAGCACCTGCAGGTGGAGCGGCGGATGTCGGCGCATACGCTCGATGCCTACCGCCGCGACCTGGACGCATTGTCGGTGTGGGCCGAGCCCCGCGGCGTGGCCGTGGAGGCGCTGGATGCCG
This sequence comes from Stenotrophomonas sp. PA-6-5C, assembly GCF_021605635.1. Classification (NCBI taxonomy): domain Bacteria; kingdom Pseudomonadati; phylum Pseudomonadota; class Gammaproteobacteria; order Lysobacterales; family Lysobacteraceae; genus Stenotrophomonas; species Stenotrophomonas sp. PA-6-5C. The sequence goes on along the minus strand of NZ_WKEE01000015.1, from coordinate 30,643 downwards.
ACGCGGTGCGCCAGTTCGTCGCCGACGAACACCGCCGTGGCCTGTCGGCCAAGAGCCTGCAGCGCCGGTTGTCGGCCTGCCGCAGCTTCTATGCCTGGCTGCTCAAGCATGGCCGTATCGAGGCCAGCCCGGCAGCGACGCTGAAGGCTCCACGTGCGCCACGACGGCTGCCGCAGGTACTCGATGCCGACGAAGCCGTGCAGCTGGTTGAACTGGAACCGGAAGGCGAGCTGGGTCGTCGTGACCGCGCGCTGCTGGAACTGTTCTATTCCTCCGGCCTGCGCTTGAGCGAAGTCTGCGCGCTGACCTGGCGCGATCTGGATTTCGCCAGTGGTCTGGTCAACGTGATGGGCAAGGGCAACCGGCAACGTCGCGTCCCCTTCGGAAAGCCGGCACGCGAGGCGCTGTTGACCTGGCGCAGCGAAAGCGGCGGTGGTGCCGCTACACCGGTTTTTCCCGGGCGCAACGGGCCGATCAGCCAGCGCGCGGTGCAGATCCGCATCCGCCAGCTGGCGCAGCGCCAAGGCCTGTTCAAGCACGTGCACCCGCACATGCTGCGGCACAGTTTCGCCAGCCACATCCTGGAATCCTCCGGCGACCTGCGCGGTGTGCAGGAACTGCTTGGCCATGCCGACATCGCCACCACGCAGATCTACACGCACCTGGATTTCCAGCACCTGGCCAAGGTCTACGATGCCGCGCATCCGCGCGCGAAACGACGCAAAGACCCGGCCGACAAGGGGGGGTAGCGCCGGGCCATGCCCGGCGAGCGCGCAGCGCGGGCTGCGTCGCATGCACGACACATGGATCGCACAGCCGCCGGGCATGGTCCGGCGCTACCGGAACGGCCGCCGCTTGATCTGGATCAGGGCAGTGCAGTGGTCGCCGGCGCATCGTGGCCGCAGGCCACGAAGAGATGCCGACCATGGCAAAGCCCATTCCGCTGCGTCCCAAGCACCCCGAGCGCATCTGCTGGGGCTGCGACCGTTACTGCGCCGCCGACGCACTGGCCTGTGGCAACGGCTCCGGCCGCACCCAGCACCCGATCGAGACGCAGGGTGAAGTCTGGTATGTGGCATGGGGCATCGAGCCCAATCCGGACCGGCCATCGCATGCCAAGCGCTGAACGGCAGCTATCGGCACGGGCTTGATCGCTTCGGCGGCTGTCCCCATGTCCCGTGAACAGCTATCGGAGGCCGCATGGACCCCAGTCAGAATCCCACCGTTTTCCACGCCACCACCATCGTCTGCGTTCGTCGCGGCGAGCACGTGGCCATTGCCGGCGACGGCCAGGTCACCCTCGGCCACACGGTGATGAAGGGCAACGCACGCAAGGTCCGCCGCCTCGGCCGCGATGGCCAGGTGCTGGCAGGCTTCGCCGGTGCCGCCGCCGACGCCTTCACCCTGTTCGAGCTGTTCGAAGCCAAGCTGGAAAAGCACGGCCAGCTGCAGCGTGCTGCGGTGGAACTGGCCAAGGATTGGCGCACCGAGCGTCGCCTCGGCAAGCTTGAAGCCCTGCTGGCGGTGGCCGACAAGGAAACCTCGCTGATCATCAGCGGCACCGGCGACGTGATCGAGCCGGAGGACGGCATCATCGCCATCGGTTCCGGTGGTTCGTATGCGCTGTCCGCTGCACGCGCGCTGATGGCGCACACCGAACTGGACGCACGCACCATCGCCAGTGAAGCGATCAACATCGCCGGCGACATCTGCATCTACACCAACCGCAACGTGGTGGTCGAGGAGCTGTGACGGGGAACCGTCACAGGCATTCCCGATCCGCCGGGCATGGCCCGGCGCTACCAACAATGAATCCGTGAGCACACCCATGCCGCACAAGATCGAAGTTTCCTCCGCCACCATGACCCCGCGCGAGATCGTGCAGGAACTGGACCGGCACATCGTCGGCCAGCATGACGCCAAGCGCGCGGTCGCCATCGCCCTGCGCAACCGCTGGCGCCGCATGCAGCTGCAGCCCGAGCTGCGCAACGAGGTCATGCCCAAGAACATCCTGATGATCGGCCCGACCGGCGTCGGCAAGACCGAGATCGCGCGCCGCCTGGCCACGCTGGCCAACGCGCCGTTCGTCAAGGTCGAAGCGACCCGCTTCACCGAAGTCGGCTACGTCGGCAAGGATGTCGAGCAGATCATCCGCGACCTGGCCGATACCGCCGTCAAGCTGTACCGCGAGCAGGCCAAGGTGCGCGTGCGCACGCAGGCCGAAGAGCGCGCCGAAGACCGCATCCTCGATGCGCTGCTGCCGCGCCGCAGTGGTGGTATCGGCTTCGACCCCGAGGCTGCGCGCAACGAACCGTCGGCGCAGGACAACGAGACCCGCATCAAGTTCCGCAAGATGCTGCGCAACGGTGAGCTGGACGATCGCGAGATCGAGCTCGACCTGACCGCCAACGTCAGCATGGACATCATGACCCCGCCGGGCATGGAGGAAATGGGCCAGCAGCTGAAGTCGATGTTCGCCAACCTCGGCGGTGGCGCCAAGGCGCACAAGCGCACGCTGACCATCAAGGCCGCGCGCCCGCTGCTGCAGGAAGAAGAAGCCGGCAAGCTGGTCAACGAGGACGATATCCGCACCGCCGCGATCGAAGCCTGCGAGCAGCACGGCATCGTGTTCATCGACGAGATCGACAAGGTCGCCAAGCGGGGTGATGCCGGCTCGTCTGGCGGTGATGTCTCGCGCGAAGGCGTGCAGCGCGATCTGCTGCCGCTGGTGGAAGGTTCCAACGTGTCCACCAAGTACGGCACGATCAAGACCGACCACATCCTGTTCATCGCATCGGGCGCGTTCCACCTGGCCAAGCCCAGTGACCTGATCCCCGAGCTGCAGGGCCGCTTCCCGATCCGCGTGGAGCTGGGTGCGCTGAGCAAGGCGGATTTCGTGCGCATCCTGACCGAACCGAAGGCTGCGCTGACCAAGCAGTACGAAGCGCTGCTGGCCACCGAAGGCGTCAAGGTCAGCTTCACCACCGATGCCATCGACCGCCTGGCCGAGATCGCGTTCCAGGTGAACGAGCGCCAGGAGAACATCGGTGCGCGCCGTCTGCACACGGTGCTGGAGCGCCTGCTGGATTCGCTCAGCTACGAAGCACCGGATCGCGATGGTGAAACCCTGGCCATCGACAGTGCCTATGTCGATGCACACCTGGGGGAGCTGGTGCAGGATCCGGACCTGAGCCGCTACATCCTGTAACCGGGAATGCGAAAAGGCCGCCGAGAGGCGGCCTTTTTCGTGGGCCGTGAGCGAAACCTGCGGGCGCCAGGGCCGGCATCCGGCAATCGAGGCTCCCTTCAGGGATCGTGTTGGAAAGCGCAGCCCGTGCTGACCCTGGTCATGCGATGGCCCAAGGGGTGAATACGCCGCGGAACCGCATCTTTCCAGAGGCAAGGCGGTCGTAGGCTTCTCCAGCCTGGTCCAGGCGGAATGTTTCGACCAGCGGCCTGACTTTGCCTTTTGCTGCGAGGCCCAGCACTTCGCCAAGGTAGTGCTGCCCGCCATGGGTCGAGCCGATGATGCGCTGGCGCATCATGTGGAATGGCACGCCCTCGGAGGAGATCGAGAACGGCTTGCTGAAATCCAGCCCGCACAGGACGATGCGGCCATCGATACGCAGTCCGTTCACGGCCTCTTCGGCCGAATTGAAATCATTCGTTGTCACCAGCAGGACGTCGGCACCGCCGATCTCTTTCAGTTCCTTGCCCGTACCGACCACATGGTCGGCACCCAACTGGATGGCCAACGCGCGCTTGTCCGCAGAGTGGGTAATTGCAATGGTCTCAAAGCCGCAGGCTTTGGACAGCTGCAGCGCAACGTGGCCCAGCCCGCCGATGCCGAGCACCGCGATCTTCTCCCCCGGCTGTGGTGCGGCATCCCGCAGGCCACTCCACGTCGTATAGCCCGCGCACATCATGGGCGCGGCATCCACGTAGGAAAGGCCGTCGGGCAGCAGGACCGTACCCTCCGCCGCGACGGCGATGTACTGGGCATGGCCACCCTGTGCGGCAAAGCCGGTTGTGCGCGGCGAGACGCAGTTCATTGCGGTCTGGCCGGTCAGGGGGCGGTTCTCGCGGCAATAGGGGCAGCGGCCACAGGCCGATTGCACCCAGGTGGTGCCTATGCGGTCACCGATGCGACGCGTGTGCACGCCGGCACCGATCTCGACGATTTCCCCGACAACCTCGTGTCCGGGTGTCTGAGGGTAGATGTCACCCCCGTAGCCCTGCGTCGCCCACACATCGGTGTAGCACATGCCCGAGGCATGAACCTTGACCAGCACCTGGCCCGGCTCTGGTCTGGGCACAGGAACGTCGTGGACTTCCCACGGCTTGTCCGGTCCAGTCATCACAACAGCTTTCATCGTGTCCATCGTCTTGAATCCTGTCTGGGGTGGACGTCTGGCCGCGCTGCGGCGTGGGGACGTTGTGGTGGCTGGAAGCGTAGAGCGGGGCTACTATCAAGACAATCGAGACAGTCTTTGATTCCATGATGAAGAAATTTCAGCAATCGGGCGGCGTGGATCTGACCGCGCTGAGCGCATTCCTGGCGGTCGCGGGGCAACGCAGCTTCCGGGCTGCGGCAGCCGAGCTGAACATCACGCCTTCTGCGATCAGCCATACGATCAAGGCCCTGGAGCAGCGATTGAATGCGCGCCTGTTCAATCGCACCACGCGAAGCGTGTCCCTGACCGATGCGGGTGAGCGCCTGGCCGGGAAGCTGCGACCGGCGATGGCGTCGATCGAGGAGGCGATCCTCGCCGTTGACGATGATCTCGGAGTTCCTCGCGGGACGGTCAGGATCAACGCCAGCGACGGCGCGATCCGGTTGGTGCTGCAGCCCGTGCTCGCCCGGTTTCTGCACATGTATCCGCAGGTGCACCTGGATATCGTCAGCGACGGGAGATTGGGCGATATCGTGTCGGAGGGATTTGACGCAGGTATCCGGCTCACCGAAGCGGTGCCCAAGGACATGGTCGCAGTGACGGTGACCGCACCGATGCGCTTTGCTGCTGTGGCGTCACCGGCCTATCTGGAGCGGCGCGGGCGTCCGCGTCTGCCTCTGGACCTGCATCAGCACGATTGCATCCGGTTCCGGTTCGAGAGCGGAGCCCTCTATCGATGGGAGTTCGAGAAGCGCGGCGTCAGTGAGCGGATCAATGTTGATGGCCCGATCACGCTGAGCGATCAACCGCTGATGGTTGAAGCAGCCATCGATGGCATCGGTATCGCTTTCGTTCCCGAACACCTCGCAGTTGAAGGGCTGGCCGATGGGCGCCTTGAACGCCTTCTGTACGATTGGTGTCCTGAATTTCCAGGACTCTCGCTCTATTACCCGGGGCACCGCCACGTCCCGCCAGCACTGCGTGCACTGATCGCGTTGATTCATCAGAAGGGGCCGGGCGCGCGCGACGGTTGAGCAACCGCCGCATCGTGCCGCCCTGACACTCGCGCGACATCACGCCGCGATGGCGACGGCGTCCAACGCGCTCACGCTTCCGGCAGCGGTTCCGGCACCGAACCCGGTACGAACACGCCTTCCTTCACGTAGGCGGCCAAGGTCATGTCCAGCGCCAGCATGCCATCGCGCTTGAGGTCCATCAGGTCCGGTTCGACCATCGCCCCGTGCAGCACGCCGAGCACGGTGGCGTGCAGCATGCGCGCGGCGATCTTCGGGTCGGCGCCGTCGCGCAGCTGGCCGAGGTCCTGGGCACGGCGCAGGGCGCGTTCCATCCGGTCGAGGGCATCGCGGAAGCCGGCCTGCTGCAGTTCGGTCAGTACCCTGGTATCAGCCGAGGCATCGCTGCGCAGCATGATGTCCATGGTCTTGCGCAGGCGCTCGTCCTCGGACAGCTCGATGAACGAGTGGATCATCACCGCGCGCAGATCGTGCACCGGGGTATCGCGTTGGTCGCTGGAGGTGCGCTCCAGTTCCTGCATGAAAGGCAGGTGTACCCGTTCGATCATCGCCGCCAGCACTTCGCCCTTGTTCTTGAAGTGCCAGTACACCGCGCCGCGGGTATAGCCGGCGCGGGCGCCGATCATCTCCAGCGTGGTGCGGGCGACGCCATGCTCGTGGAAGCAGGTTTCGGCGGCGTCCAGGATGCCTTCCCGGGTCGCCTGGGTGTCCTCTTTGGTCTTGCGGGCCATGAGTGGGTACGAGTTAGCGTGAAACGTGGCTGAATTGTACCGGTTTACAAACAAACACGCATGTATGTATATTTCCCTCCCATCATTCCCGTCGTGTGCGTGGCAGGCCTGCCCTGGCTCCCACTCCACCCGGGTGGGCGCTGTCCGCGCGGTCTCCGCTCCTGCAAGGGGAGGGTCCGTCGTATCAGCACCTGCTGAGATCCCTCCCTTCAAGAGCCATTCCCATCATGTTGCTGAGCCGAATCCGACCCTTCGCGTTGTCGCTGGCGATCGCTGCCACCGTCGCTGCCTGCGGCGGCCAACCCCAGGCGCCCGAACAGGGGCCGGGCCAGGTCAGCGTGGTCACGCTGAAGTCCGAAACCGTCGGCCTGACCCGTGAGCTGCCGGGCCGCACCAATGCCTTCCTGGTGGCCGAAGTGCGCCCGCAGGTCAACGGCATCGTCGCCAAGCGGCTGTTCACCGAGGGTGGGATGGTCAAGGCCGGCGAGCCGCTGTACCAGATTGAGGACGCCAGCTATCGCGCCCAGGCCAACAGTGCACGTGCACAGCTGGCCCGCGCTGAAGCCACCGCCAATGCGGCGCGGCTGAGCGCCAAGCGCATCACCGAGCTGGCCAAGGTCGACGCGGTCAGCCAGCAGGATCTGGAAAACGCCGTGGCCGCGCAGAAGCAGGCCGAGGCCGATGTCGGCGCCGCCAAGGCATCACTGGATGCCGCCAACGTGACCCTCGGTTATGCGCGCATCACCGCGCCGATCAGCGGCCGCATCGGCAAGTCCAGCGTCACCCAGGGCGCGCTGGTCAGCGCCGGCCAGGCCACTGCACTGGCGACCGTGCAGCAGCTGGACCCGATCTACGTCGACCTCACCCAGTCGTCGGCCGAGCTGCTGCAGCTGCGCCGCGAACTGGCCGCCGGCCGCCTGCAGGACAACCAGCAGACGCCGGTCAGCATCCTGATGGAAGACGGCAGCACCTTCGAACACAAGGGCACGCTGGAGTTCTCCGAAGTCAGTGTCGATCCGGCCACCGGCAGCTTCGCGCTGCGGGTCAAGGTCGACAACCCCGACGGCCTGCTGATGCCGGGCATGTACGTGCGCGCGGTGATCGGCGGCGGCGTGCGCAGCGATGCGGTGCTGGTGCCGATGCAGGGCATCGCCCGCGATCCGAAGGGCGATACCAGCGCGATGGTGGTCGGCAAGGACAACAAGGTCGAAGTGCGCCCGGTCAAGGTCAGCCGCACCGTCGGCGACAAGTGGCTGGTCGAGGACGGCCTGAAGGCCGGCGACAAGGTCATCGTCGAAGGCCTGCAGAAAATCGGCCCGGGCATGCCCGTGAATGCCACCGAACAGGGCGTCGCCCCGGCCAAGCCGGCCGCCGCCCAACCTGCAGCTACGGCCGCAGGCGCGAAGTAAGCGGAGAACCCCATGGCACGTTTCTTCATCGATCGACCCATCTTCGCGTGGGTCATCGCGATCATCATCATGCTCGCCGGCGGCCTGGCCCTGTTCAAGCTGCCGATCTCGATGTACCCCAACGTCGCACCGCCGGCGGTGGAAATCAGCGCCAGCTACCCGGGTGCTTCGGCCAAGGTGGTCGAAGACTCGGTGACGCAGATCATCGAGCAGAACATGAAGGGCCTTGATGGCCTGATCTACTTCTCCTCCAACAGCTCGTCCAACGGCCAGGCCACCATCACCCTGACCTTCGAGAGCGGTACCAACCCCGACATCGCCCAGGTGCAGGTGCAGAACAAGCTGCAGCTGGCGATGCCACTGCTGCCGCAGGAAGTGCAGCGGCAGGGCATCAACGTGGCCAAGTCCAGTTCAGGCTTCCTGAACGTCATCGCGTTCGTGTCCGAAGACGGCAGCATGGATGCCAACGACATCGCCGACTACGTCGGTTCCAATGTCGTGGATCGTCTCAGCCGCGTGCCGGGCGTGGGCAACATCCAGGTGTTCGGTGGCAAGTACGCCATGCGCATCTGGCTGGACCCGAACAAGCTGCACACCTACGGCATGTCGGTGCCGGAAGTGGTCGCTGCGGTGAAGGCACAGAACGCGCAGGTGGCCATCGGCCAGCTGGGTGGTGCGCCGTCGGTGAAGGGCCAGCAGCTCAACGCCACCATCAACGCGCAGTCGCGCCTGCAGACCCCGGAACAGTTCCGCAACATCATCGTGCGCGGCGCGCAGGACGGTGCCGAACTGCGTCTGGGCGATGTTGCCCGCGTCGAGCTGGGTGCCGAGTCGTACGACTTCGTCACCCGCTACAACGGTCAGCCGGCCAGCGGCCTGGCGGTCACCCTGGCCACCGGCGCCAACGCGCTGGATACCGCTGCCGGTGTCGATGAAACCCTGAAGGAACTGGAAGGCTTCTTCCCGGCCGGCCTGAAGGCCGAGATCCCGTACGACACCACCCCGTTCGTGCGCGTGTCGATCAAGGGCGTGGTGCAGACCCTGCTCGAAGCGATCGTGCTGGTGTTCGTGGTGATGTACCTGTTCCTGCAGAACTTCCGCGCCACCCTGATCCCGACCATCGCCGTACCGGTGGTGCTGCTGGGTACCTTCGGTGTGCTGTCGGTGCTGGGCTTCTCGGTGAACATGCTGACCATGTTCGCGATGGTGCTGGCGATCGGCCTGCTGGTGGACGATGCCATCGTGGTGGTGGAGAACGTCGAGCGCATCATGTCCGAAGAGGGCCTGTCGCCGCTGGAAGCCACCCGCAAGTCGATGAGCCAGATCACCGGTGCGCTGGTGGGCATCGGCCTGGTGCTGTCGGCGGTGTTCGTGCCGATGGCCTTCATGAGCGGCTCCACCGGCGTGATCTACCGGCAGTTCTCGGCGACGATCGTGTCGGCGATGGCGTTGTCGGTGCTGGTGGCCATCGTGCTGACCCCGGCGCTGTGCGCGACCATGCTCAAGCCGCTGAAGAAGGGCGAGCACCATGTCGCCCACCGCGGTTTCGCCGGTCGCTTCTTCAACGGCTTCAACCGTGGCTTCGACCGTACCAGTGAAAGCTACCAGCGCGGCGTGCGCGGCATCCTGCATCGCCCGTGGCGGTTCATGGGCATCGTGGCCGCGCTGTTCCTGCTGATGGGCGTGCTGTTCGTGCGCCTGCCCAGCTCGTTCCTGCCCAATGAAGACCAGGGCGTGCTGATGGCGCTGGTGCAGGCGCCGGTGGGTGCAACCCAGGAGCGCACGCTGGAATCGATCGCCGCGCTCGAAAAGCACTTCATGGAAAACGAGAAGGGTGCCGTCGAATCGGTGTTCTCGGTGCAGGGCTTCAGCTTCGCCGGCATGGGCCAGAACGCGGGCATGGCCTTCGTCAAGTTGAAGGACTGGAAGGATCGTGACGCCGACAATGGCGTGATGCCGATCACCGGACGTGCGATGGCTGCACTGGGGCAGATCAAGGATGCCTTCATCTTTGCCTTCCCGCCGCCGGCCATTCCGGAGCTGGGTACGGCTTCGGGCTACACCTTCTTCCTGAAGGACAACAGCGGCCAGGGCCATGAGGCATTGCTGGCGGCCCGCAACCAGCTGCTCGGCCTGGCGGCCGGCAGCAAGAAGCTGGCCAACGTGCGTCCGAACGGCCAGGAAGACACTCCGCAGTTCCGCATCGATATCGATGTGGCCAAGGCCAGCTCGCTGGGCCTGTCGATCGACCAGATCAACACCACCCTGGCCACCGCGTGGGGCAGCTCGTACATCGATGACTTCATCGATCGCGGCCGCGTCAAGCGCGTGTTCGTGCAGGCTGACCAGCCGTTCCGCATGGTGCCGGAGGACTTCGATCTCTGGTCGGTGAAGAACGACAAGGGCGAGATGGTTCCGTTCAGCGCCTTCGCCAGCAAGCATTGGGATTACGGTTCGCCGCGCCTGGAACGCTACAACGGCGTGTCGGCCACCGAAATCCAGGGCGAACCGGCCCCGGGCGTGGCGTCCGGTGATGCCATGGCCGAGATTGAACAGCTGGCCAAGCAGTTGCCGGCGGGCTTCGGCGTCGAGTGGACGGCGATGTCCTACCAGGAACGCCAGGCGGGCTCGCAGACGCCGCTGCTGTACACGCTGTCGCTGATGATCGTGTTCCTGTGCCTTGCCGCGTTGTACGAAAGCTGGAGCGTGCCGACCTCGGTGCTGCTGGTGGCGCCGCTGGGCATCCTCGGTGCGGTGCTGGCCAATACCTTCCGTGGCATGGAGCGCGACATCTATTTCCAGGTGGCGATGCTGACCACGGTGGGCCTGACCAGCAAGAACGCGATCCTGATCGTCGAGTTTGCCAAGGAGCATCTGGAGAAGGGCGCAGGGCTGATCGAAGCGACGATGCACGCCGTGCGCGACCGTCTGCGCCCGATCATCATGACCTCGCTGGCCTTCGGCATGGGCGTGTTGCCGCTGGCGATCTCCAGCGGTGCCGGCTCCGGCGCCAAGCAGGCGATCGGCACCGGCGTGCTCGGCGGCATGGTGGTTGGCACCGTACTCGGCGTGTTCTTCGTACCGCTGTTCTTCGTCGTGGTGCAGCGCGTGTTCAAGAAGCGCAACGCCACCGAGTGATGACAACCGGTAGCGCCGGGCCATGCACGGCGCTACCACCGTGACCCCCAAGGTGTCGCTATGAAATTCTCTTCTCTTGCAGTATCCCTCGCCACCGCGCTGGCGCTCAGCGCGTGCGGCACCCTGGCGCCGAAGAACACCGCAGTGGCCCCGGCCATTCCGTCGCAGTGGCCGGCGGAAGCCGCGCAGGGCGAAGTGGCCGATGCGGCCGCGGTCGGCTGGCGCGATTTCTTCACCGATGAGCGCCTGCAGCAGGTGATCGGCCAAGCGCTGGACAACAACCGCGACCTGCGCGTGGCCGTGCTCAACGTCGAGAAGGCGCGCGGCCAGTACCGCGTGCAGCGCGCTGACCGCGTACCGGGCGTGGCCGTGACCGGGCAGATGGACCGACGCGGTGGCGACGTACCGGTGACCGAGCAGTTCAGCGCGGGCGTCGGCGTGGCCGAGTTCGAACTGGACCTGTTCGGCCGCGTGCGCAACCTGAGCGAAGCGGCGCTGCAGCAGTACTTCGCCGTAGCCGCCAACCGCCGCAACGCGCAGCTGAGCCTGGTGGCCGAGACCGCTACCGCGTGGTTGACCTACGGCGCCGATCAGCAGCGCTTGGCGATCGCCGAAGCAACGGTGAAGACCTATGAGGATTCGCTGCGCCTGGCCGAAGCACGCCATGAGCGTGGTGGCAGTTCGGCGCTGGAACTGACCCAGACCCGCACCCTGGTCGAGACCGCACGCACCGATGCCGCGCGTCTGCGTGGGCAGCTGGCCCAGGACCGCAACGCGCTGGCGCTGCTGGCCGGTGGCCAGTTGGATCCGGCGCTGCTGCCGGACAGCATCGCGCCACAGGTACTTGCGCTGGCACCACCGCCGGCCGGCCTGCCCAGCGACGTGCTGCTGCAGCGCCCGGACATCATGGCGGCGGAACATCAGCTGCTGGCCGCCAATGCCAACATCGGTGCCGCACGCGCCGCCTTCTTCCCCAGCATCTCGCTGACCGGCAGCATCGGCAGTGGTTCGGGTGAACTGTCGGGCCTGTTCGACAGCGGCACGCGGGTGTGGAGCTTCCTGCCGAAGATCACCTTGCCGATCTTCCAGGGCGGCAAGCTGCGCGCGAACCTGGCGGTGGCCAACGCCGATCGCGATATCGCGCTGGCGCAGTACGAAAAGTCGATCCAGAGCGGTTTCCGCGAAACCGCCGATGCGCTGGCATTGAATGTCAGCCTGGATGAGCAGGCCGCCTCGCAGCAGCGCCTGGTGGAAGCGGCCGAGCAGGCCAACCGCTTGTCGCAGGCACGCTATGACGCCGGCCTGGACAGCTTCGTCACCCTGCTGGATGCACGTCGTACCGCCTACAACGCGCAGCAGACCCAGCTGCAGACGCAGCTGGCGCAGCAGTCCAACCGCATCACGCTGTACAAGGTGCTGGGCGGCGGCTGGCACGAGCGCGGGTAAGCCGCGCCTCTGGTAGGTGCCAACCTGCCGCGCCTCTGGTAGGTGCCAACCTTGGTTGGCACAGGGCCAGCCGACTGCGCTGACGCATCCGTGCCAACCAAGGTTGGCACCTACCGGAGCAGGTCAAGATTGGCGTGGGTCAGTCAGGCCAAGCGTCACCGTCACACCGCTTCGTCGTCCCGCCGCTCGGTGCGGCAGGCGCGTACCCGCGTCAGCGCGTCGCCGGCTTCGCGCGCCATCCTCTCGTACTCGGCGCGGATCTCTTCCAGACGCTCTTCGTCCAGCTCTTCCAGGTCCAGCAGCTCGTTGTTGGCCTCGGCAGTGGCGCGGATCAGTTCATCCAGCTTGATCTGCATCGCCGCGGTGTCCGAGTTCTGCGTGTGCTGGATCAGGAACACCATCAGGAAGGTGATGATCGTGGTGCCGGTGTTGATCACCAGCTGCCAGGTATCGTTGAACTTGAATATCGGGCCGCTGATGCCCCACAGCACGACGATCGACACCGCAGCCAGGAAGGTCCACGGCGAGCCGGTGGCGGCCGCGGCCTTCTTGGCGATCGTATTGAACAGGTTCCTTGCGCTCATCGTCATCGTTCCACTGGAATGATGACGATCATCGGCACGTGGCCGTGCAGGTGCCGTGCAGTCGAGCGTGGGCTCAGGCGAGCAGGCGCGGTGCTTCCTGGCTGCGCACCGGGCTGGCCAGGTAGACGTGCTGCCAGCAGCGTTCGACGAATTCGCGGGCCTGCGCTTCGGTCATGCGCGGCATGATCTGCAGGGCGTACTGGGTCTGGAACAGCTCATCGCGCTGCGCATTGCTTGCGCGTGGTTGGGTGATCAGCGAATCACAGGCGAACTTGATCCACGGCACATAGGTGCCGAACGAGGTGTGCGCGAGTGCGCCATCGGCGTGCTGGCGGCGCCAGTAATCCAGCTCCGCATCGACATTGATGACCGGGGGAATGGCGGGAACTTCAGCGTGCATGACGATCCAATCGGTTGAAGGTGAAAGGGAGTGGGGCCCGTTACAGTCTGGCCCGGACGGTGGTGCATGCCGCGTCAGCGCGATGTGCAGCCAGCGTGGCGATGGCGCAGCAGTTGTGCATGTTCAACCGCACCCAGGCGTTCGGCCATGGCGGCCATCGCATTGCACAGGTGCACCAGGTCGCGGGGATGGTCGAGCAGCAGATCCTGCTGCATGTCCTGGTAGGCGCTCCAGAACGGGGCACTGCGCTTGTGCAGTGCGTATTGCTGCTGCAGTCGGTCCCAGATCACGGCCAGGGCCGGGTCGCTGGGAGGACGTACGGCATGCGCTTGCATGGTCGTCTCCAAGCCGGGGCGGGGGCCCCGGTTGCATTCCACCCTAGACGTGGCTGCGAAGCAGGATGTTAGTGGCGCGTGTTGACTACACGCAGCTGACTGCGCAGCAGTTCACGTTGAAGCGTGCAGACGCTGCCGGCACAAGGCTGTGCCGGCACTGAAGCGTTCATCAAGGCGGGCTCATCAGCCGTGCCGGATGCTCATTCGCCGATGTCTTCGTTCCAGATTTCCGGATGTTGCGCAATGAAACCGCCCAGCAGGTCGACGCATTCCTGGCTGTCCAGGTCGATCACGTTGACGCCGTTCTCGCGCAGCCAGTCGATGCCGCCCTGGAAGGTGCGCGACTCGCCCACCACCACCGTGCCGATGTTGAACTGCCGCACCAGGCCCGAGCAGTACCAGCACGGAGCCAGGGTCGTGACCATGATGGTGTCCTGGTAGCGGCGCTGGCGGCCGGCCTTGCGGAAGGCATCGGTCTCGCCATGCACGGACGGATCGCCTTCCTGCACGCGGCGGTTGTGGCCGCAGCCGAGCAGGCGGCCGTCGTTGTGGTACAGCGCCGCGCCGATCGGCACGCCACCTTCGGCCAGCCCCTGGCGGGCTTCGGCAATGGCGGTCTGCAGCAGGGCCTGGTAGTCGGGCGTGGTGATCATGCGGGGCTCCGGTAGGTCGTGGGGCGCCATGATACGGCCAGCGTTCCCCGCAGGGGCCCGGCGGTGCGATAATCGGGGCATGAGCGAATCCCCCTACAAATCCGGTACCACCCATTTCGGGTTCCGCGACGTTGACGCCAAGGACAAGCAGAAGCTGGTCGGTCAGGTGTTCACGTCGGTCGCGCGCAACTACGACCTGATGAACGACCTGATGAGCATGGGCGTGCACCGGGCATGGAAGCGCTACTACGTAGCCACCGCGCAGGTGAAGCCGGGTGACCGCGTGCTCGACCTGGCCGGTGGCACCGGCGATATCGCCGCGCTGCTGAAGGAGCGGGTTGGCGCCGAAGGTTCAGTGGTGCTGGGCGACATCAACGCCGGCATGCTGTCGGTCGGCCGTGACCGCCTGACCAACCGCGGCCTGGTGCTCGGCCTGGACTACGTGCAGTGCAACGCCGAAGCCCTGCCGTTCCCGGACAACAGCTTCGATCTGGTGACCATCGCCTTTGGTCTGCGCAACGTGACCGACAAGGACGCGGGCCTGCGCGAGATGTACCGCGTGCTGAAGGTGGGTGGCCAGGCCCGCGTGCTGGAGTTCTCCGAAGTCACTGCGGACTGGTTCAAGCCGATCTACGACTTCCACTCGTTCAAGATCCTGCCGAAGCTGGGCAAGCTGTTCGCCAACGATTCGGACAGCTACCAGTACCTGGCCGAGAGCATCCGCAAGCATCCGCCGCAGGAAGAGCTGAAGGCGATGATGGGTCAGGCGGGCTTCGAGCGCTGCCACTACAAGAACCTGACCGGCGGCATCGTTTCGATCCACTCCGGCTACAAGCTGTAAAGCGTTGGGGGCCGCCGGGCATGGCCCGGCGCTACCTGTTCTGGTAGATGCCAACCTTGGTTGGCACACGCCCGCACCGGGCGCTGACAAATCCGTGCCAACCAAGGTTGGCATCTACCGGGCCATCGCGGGGCTGGCCATTACCCCGCACCGCGCAACGCCTGCAGGGCCGGAGGGAGGTACCATTGGGGTTTGATCCCCGTAACGGTCCCGATTCATGCGCAATCCGCTGATGCTCCTTCCGCTGGCCGTGGCCCTGGCCGCCGGCTGCTCCCAGGAGGCGGCCGCCCCCGCCGCCGCCCCGACTGCCCAGAAGGCTCCCGCCGCCCCCGTGAACGCCGAAAACCGCAGCCACGATGAAAGCTCGTACGCCGAGCCGGACAAGGTCGTCGTCAAGGACATCGCGCTGGATCTGAAGCTGGACTTCGACCAGAAGCAGATCGGCGGCACCGCCACCTACACCCTGGAATGGAAGCAGAAGGATGCCAAGCAGCTGGTGCTGGACACCCGCGAGCTGAGCATCGCCAAGGTCGAAGCGATCGCCGCCGACGGCGCGCGCAGCCCGCTGCAGTTCGTGCTGGCCCCGGTGGACAAGGTGTTCGGCAGCAAGCTGACCATCGAAACCCCGGACCAGCCGGGCAAGGTCGAGGTGACCTACCACACCGCACCGACCGCGTCGGGCCTGCAGTGGCTGGCGCCGTCGATGACCGAGGGCAAGAAGCTGCCCTTCATGTTCAGCCAGTCGCAGGCGATCCACGCCCGTTCCTGGGTGCCGCTGCAGGACACCCCGAGCGTGCGCTTCACCTACAGCGCGCACGTGGTCTCGCGCCCGGACGTGATGGTGCTGATGAGCGCCGACAACGATCCCAAGGCCGCGCGTGACGGTGACTACACCTTCAAGATGCCGCAGCCGATTCCGTCCTACCTGCTGGCCATCGCGGCCGGCGACCTGGTGTTCGAGCCGATCTCCGGCCGTTCCGGCGTCTGGGCCGAGCCGACCATGGTCAACAAGGCGGCCAAGGAATTCGAAGACACCGAGAAGATGATCGGTGCTGCCGAAAAGCTGTACGGCGAATACCGCTGGGGCCGCTACGACATGCTGGTGCTGCCGCCGTCGTTCCCGTTCGGCGGCATGGAAAACCCGCGCCTGACCTTCGCCACCCCGACCGTGATCGTCGGCGACAAGTCGCTGGTCTCGCTGGTCGCCCATGAACTGGCGCACAGCTGGTCGGGCAACCTGGTGACCAACGCCAGCTGGAAGGACATCTGGCTCAACGAAGGCTTCACCACCTACGTCCAGGGCCGCATCACCGAAGCCCTGTACGGCAAGGAGATGGCCGAGATGGAAAAGCAGATCGACCAGACCGATCTGCTGGCCGAAGTGAAGGACATGAGCCCGGCCGACCAGGCGCTGGCGCTGCCGCCGCTGAACGAGCGTGACCCGGACGAAGCCCTGAGCCAGGTGGCCTACGTCAAGGGTTCGTGGTTCCTGGAATTCCTGGAACAGCGCTTCGGCCGCGAAACCTTCGATCCGTTCCTGCGCGGCTGGTTCGATGACCACGCCTTCCAGAGCGCGAATACCGACCAGTTCGTCGAGTACCTGAAGAAGAACCTGCTGCCGAAGAATCCGTCGGCGGTCACCGAGGCCGAACTGAAGGCGTGGCTGGACGAGCCGGGCATTCCGTCGTTCGCGGCCAAGGCGCAGTCGCGCAACTTCAGCAGCGTGGATACCGCGCGTATCGCTTTTGCCAGCGCCGGCACCGTGCCGAGCAGCCAGGTGATCGCCGAGTGGAGCACCCAGGAGTGGGTCCGCTTCATCGACGGCCTGGGCGCCACCCAGCCGCTGGACAAGCTGGCCACGCTGGACAAGGCCTTCCACTTCACCGGCACCCCGAATGGCGAGATCGCCATGCGCTGGTACCCGCTGACCATCCGCAGCGGTTACGAGCAGGCCAATGAAGCGGCGGCTGCGTTCATCGAGCGTGTCGGTCGTCGCAAGCTGATCCTGCCGATCTACGCCGAACTGGTGAAGACCCCGAAGGGTCTGGAGCTGGCCAAGCGGGCGTTCGAGAAGGCCAAGCCGGGCTACCACCCGATCACCACCGCCTCGGTGCAGGACATGCTGGCCAAGGCTGAAGCAAAGTAAACGGGAGTGTCGGCCGCTGGCCGGCAACCAGGCACTGCTTCATCGGCAACGGCGGGGAAACCCGCCGTTGCTGTATCCGCTTTTCGCTGCCGATAGAATCGGCATGCACCCGTAAAGGACTCCGCCATGAAACGACTGATCCTGCTCACCGCCTGCACCCTGGCCCTGGCCGCCTGCAGCAACCCCGAGGAAGAACGCAAGGCGCAGGAGGCCGCCGCTGCCGCCGTACAGGCGCAGAAGGAAGCCAAGGCCGAAGACGTGGCCAAGCAGTACGACACGGCCGTGGCCGCGCAGGACTGGGAGCGCGCGCGCCTGCATGGCGCCTCGCTGCTGGATCAGTACAAGGACACCGCCGCCGCCGAGCGCATCGCCGCCGGCTTCGACGAGGTCAAGGCCAAGGGCGACGCCGCGCGCGACCTGCGCCGCATGCAGGGGCTGTGGCAGTACAACCAGATTCCGGTCGGCAGCAAGGGCAACCAGGTGTCGGCACAGATCTTCAGCAAGGAACGGGTGGATGTGGATGGCAGCGGCGCCAAGCCAGTGCAGCTGGTGTTCCGCGATCATCCCGAATGGAAGCGTCATGCCTACCTGGTGCTGCAGGCCGGCGATTTCCGCTGCCCGCAGTGCACGGTGAAGGTCACGGTGGACGATGGCAAACCGATCTCCATGGCGGCATGGCGGCCAAAGACCGACGAGGCGATCGCCATGTTCATCACCGACCAGAAGGCGCTGTGGAAGCTGGCAGCCAAGGGCAAGTCGATCAGCATCGAATTTCCGGTCAAGGCCGGTGGCACGCGCACGGCCGTTTTCGAGACCGGTGGCGTGGATGCCAGCCGCATGCCGGCGTGGTGGCATTGACCATGGATGCACAGGTGGCGGCGCCGGCGCTGTCGACGATCCGCCACTGGGTGTTCGACATGGACGGCACGCTGACCGTGGCGGTGCATGATTTCGCGCGGATCAAGCGCGAACTGGCGATTCCGCAGGAGGATGACATCCTCACCCACCTGGCCGGGTTGCCAGCTGCGGAAGCCAGCGCCAAGCATGCCTGGCTGCTGGCGCACGAGCGTGCGTTGGCCGCGGCTTCCCAGCCGGCGACGGGGGCGGTGGCGCTGGTGCGCGCGCTGCAGGGCACCGGCTGCCGTCTGGGCATCCTGACCCGCAACGTGCGCAGCCTGGCGCAGGTCACCCTGCAGGCGATCGGACTGGGTGACGTATTTGCAGAAGACGACATCATCGGTCGCGACGAGGCCGAGCCGAAGCCCTCACCTGCCGGGCTGCAGTACTTCCTGCGGCGCTGGCAGGTGGAACCGTCGCAGGTAGTGATGGTGGGCGACTACCGCTTCGATCTGGAATGCGGCCGCGCGGCCGGCAGTCGCACGCTGCTGGTCAATGCCCCGGACAACCCGTGGCCCGGCATGGCCTGTTGGCACCTGGCCGATTGCGCGGCGGTGCTGGAGCGCTGGCGAGGCTAGCGCGGCGCCCTGTACGCGCTGTGGCGGGAATCTGGGCCCCGCCACGGCGGTCAACTCTCGACTGTCATCACAGTGTATTGTGCGAGGCCGGCTGGACGTTCTGCGAATGCCCGGCAGGGGGTGAAGCGGAGGCGGTTGGGGAACCGTCGCCGCTCACTGCCGCGGCCTGATCGAAGCCGCAGTAGGCGTTGAAGGTGCCGGCGGGTGGTCTTGCCGCGCTGGCGGTTGTGTCGGGTAACACGTTGTCCGGTGTGGCCCGCTGCCAAGGATGGGGCGTGGGTGTCCTTTGCTCCGTTTCTGGATTCCTTTCATGCTCCGAGCTGTGTGGGTGTCGCTGTACCGGCGTCTGTGTCCGATTGCCGCCTTCTTCCTGTTTGGCCTGGTCGCCCTGTCGTTGTCGCGACTGGGGTTGGCGCTGTGGCACGCCGCGCGGGTCAGTGCTGCTGACGGCTGGGCCACGGTGTTCCTGCAGGGGCTGCGGGTGGATGTGTCGACCCTGTGCCTGCTGTACGGCATCCCGGCGGTGCTGGCGCTGCTGTTGCCGCTGGAAGGACGCGTGGGCTGCGCCTGGCGCCATCTGCTGCGGTGGTGGCTGATCCTGGCCAGCGTGCTGCTGGTGTTCATGGAGCTGGCCACGCCGAGCTTCATGGCCGAATACGGCCTGCGTCCCAATCGCCTGTTCCTGGAATATCTGATCTATCCCGAAGAAGTCGGGATGACGCTGCTGCGCGGCCATCTGCTGGCCGTGGTGATCGAAGTTGCCGTGGTGGTCGTGTTGTTCTGGTCATTGCTTCGGGGGTCACGGCGCTGGGTCGGCAACAGCCCGATGGTCGCAGTCGAAGCGGGATGGCTGTGGCGGCTGCCGTTGGCGTTCCTGGTGCTGCTGCTGGCGGCGCTGGGCGTGCGTTCCAGCCTGGGTCATCGGCCCTTGAATCCGGCACTGGTGGCGTTCTCGACCGACCCGACCATCAATGCCTTGCCGCTGAATTCGCTGTACACCGTCGGCTATGCCGCGCGGCAACTGGCGACCCGCAGCGAAACCTCGCGCGTCTACGGTGACCTGCCGCTGGCCGAGGTGGTCAGCGAACTGCGCGCCAGCAGCGGCCTGCCGGCATCGGCGTATGTCTCCGACGCATTGCCGAGCCTGGCGCTGCGTCCGCCGCAGTACCAGGGCAAGCCGCGCAATCTGGTGATCGTGCTGGAAGAAAGCCTGGGCGCGCAGTTCATCGGCAGTCTCGGCGGGCGGCCGTTGTCGCCCAATTACGACCGCCTGAGCACACAGGGCTGGGCGTTCGAGCGTCTGTATGCGACCGGCACGCGTTCGGTACGCGGCATCGAGGCGGTACTGACCGGATTCCCGCCGACGCCGGCCGAATCGGTGGTCAAGCTGCCCGCCAGCCGCCAGCGCTTTTTCACCCTGGCCGATGTGCTGGGGCGGCATGGCTACGACACCGGCTTCTATTACGGCGGCGAAAGCCACTTCGACAACATGCGCGAGTTTTTCCTCGCCAATGGCTTCAACCGCATCGTGGATCGCAAGGATTACCGCAAGCCGGCATTTGTCGGTTCCTGGGGCGCGTCGGATGAAGACCTGTTCGGCCAGGCCGACCAGCAGTTCCGGCAGCTGAAAGCACAGGGCAAGCCGTTCTTCGGCCTGGTGTTCACCTCCAGCAACCACGATCCGTTCGAGTTCCCGGACGGCCGCATCGACCTGTACGAGCAGCCGAAACAGACCCGCGACAACGCCGCCAAATACGCCGACTACGCGCTGGGCGAGTTCTTCCGCAAGGCGATGGCCTCACCGTACTGGGAGGACACCGTGTTCCTGGTGGTGGCTGACCATGATTCGCGGGTGTTCGGCAAGAACATGGTGCCGATCGGCAATTTCCATATTCCCGGGTTGATCCTCGGCGGTGGCATCGAGGCGCGCCGCGATACCCGCATCGTCAGCCAGATCGATCTGCCGCCGACGCTGCTGTCACTGCTGGGCATTGCCGATCCGACCCCGACGGTGGGGCAGGACCTGACCGACCTGCAGCGGCTGCAGCCGGGGCGCGCGCTGATGCAGTACGACCGCAATCTGGCGTGGATGGAGGGCAACGATGTGGCCATCCTGCAGCCGGACAAGCCCGCGCAGGGCTTCCGCTACGACCCGGCCAGCGACCAGCTGCAGCCGCAGGTACTGCGGCCGGAACTGGCACGGCGCGCACATGCCTACGCGATGTGGGGCACGCTGGCCTACGAAAAAGAGCTGTACCGCTTGCCGGAGAAGGCCAAGCCCTGAGCTGGGGGTAGCGCCGGGCCATGCCCGGCGAGCGCGCAGCGCGGGCTGCATGCGGAGTTGAAGATGTCTGGTCGGAAAGCCGCCGGGCGTGGCCCGGCGCTACCAGAGCGGTGCCGGCCGCTGGCCGGCAGTGTCGACCAAGGTCGACACCTACCAGGGCGCAGCGTGTCGACCAAGGTCGACACTCACCGAGCGGGTGCACGGGCAGTTCGGTTACACGCTCAGCGCGTAACCAAACTGCTGCTTGAACTGCTCGTTGAACTCATCGAAGGTGAAGCGCTGGTTCTGGGTGCCCGGGTGCTCGACCTTCAGCGCGCCCATCAGGTTGCCCATGCGGCCGATGGTCAGCCAGTCGAAGCCCTTCTGGATGCCGTAGATCAGGCCGGCGCGGAAGGCGTCGCCACAGCCGGTCGGATCGACCACGCGGCGCTCGTGCGCCGGCGGGATGTCGTAGCTCTTTTCCGGGGTGTGGATCACCGCGCCCTTCGGGCCGCGAGTGGTGATGTAGGCCTTGACCCGGCTGACGATCTCTTTTTCGTTCCAGCCGGTGCGTTCCTGCAGCAGGTTCGACTCATAGTCGTTGACCACCACGTAATCGGCCTGCTCGATGAACTCGCGCAGTTCCGGGCCGTTGAACAGCGGCATCGCCTGGCCCGGGTCGAAGATGAACGGCACGCCGTCTTCGTGGAATTCCAGCGCGTTCTGGATCATGCCTTCGCGGCCGTCCGGGCCGACCAGGCCGAGGCTGACGCCCGGCACGTCGCGCACGTGGTTTTCGTAGGAACGCATCATCGCGCCCGGGTGGAAGGCGGTGATCTGGTTGTTGTCGTGGTCGGTGGTGATGAACGCCTGCGGGGTGAACAGCTCATCGATCACGCGCACGCGGGTGAGGTCGATGCCCAGGGCATCGAAGTGCTCGCGGTACGGGCCGAAGTCCGAACCCACCGTGCCCATCGGGATCGGATCGCCACCCAGCAGGTGCAGGTTGTAGGCGATGTTGCCGGCGCAGCCGCCGAACTCGCGGCGCATGCGCGGCACCAGGAACGACACGTTCAGGATGTGCACCTTGTCCGGCAGGATGTGATTCTTGAACTGGTCCGGGAACACCATGATGGTGTCGAAGGCAAGAGAACCACAGATCAGAGCGGACATCGATGTAAGCCTATGCGGTGAATTTTGGGATGGGCCGGCCCACTTCGGCAGGCAAGCAAACGGCGCCCTTGGGCGCCCGACGGCGCAAAGGTTACCCGCTGGTGCCGCTCAGGGCCAGAACCGGGTGATGCCCGATCAGGCCGAAAGCCTGTGAAGGCGCGGGTTCAGCTGGATTTCTCCTTGCTCGGCGGCAGGCAGGTTGCTAGGCTTGTCGACCTCGATTTCTGCCCATTTTTTCGCCATCCCGCGTTGGGCGCGACACCCCTCAGGATCAACTCCCAGATGTTCAAGAAACTGCGCGGCATGTTCTCCAATGACCTGTCCATCGACCTGGGCACGGCCAACACCCTCATCTATGTGCGTGGGCAGGGAATCGTGCTGAACGAACCGTCCGTGGTCGCAGTGCGCCAGGATCGCGCCATTGGTGGTACCCGGTCGGTGGCAGCCGTTGGCGCCGAGGCCAAGCAGATGCTCGGCCGTACCCCGGGCCACATCACCACCATCCGCCCGATGAAGGACGGCGTCATCGCCGACTTCACCTACACCGAGGCGATGCTCAAGCACTTCATCAAGAAGGTGCACAAGTCGCGCTTCCTGCGCCCGAGCCCGCGCGTGCTGGTCTGCGTGCCGGCCGGCTCGACCCAGGTCGAGCGCCGCGCCATCAAGGAATCGGCCGAGGAGGCCGGTGCCCGTGACGTGTTCCTGATCGAAGAGCCGATGGCGGCCGCGATCGGCGCCGGCATGCCGGTCACCGAGGCCCGTGGCTCGATGGTCATCGACATCGGCGGCGGCACCACCGAAGTGGCGGTGATCTCGCTCAACGGCATCGTCTATTCCGCTTCGGTGCGCATCGGCGGTGACCGCTTCGACGAATCGATCACCAACTACGTGCGCCGCAACCACGGCATGCTGATCGGTGAAGCCACCGCCGAGCGCATCAAGGTCGAACTGGGCTGCGCCTACCCGCAGGCGGAAGCGATCGAGATGGAAATCTCCGGCCGCAACCTCGCCGAGGGCGTGCCGAAGATGATCAAGATCAGCTCCAACGAAGTGCTTGAAGCGCTGCACGAGCCGCTGTCGGGCATTGTCAGTGCGGTCAAGCTGGCACTGGAACAGACCCCGCCGGAACTGTGCGCCGACGTCGCCGAGCGCGGCATCGTGCTGACCGGTGGCGGCGCCCTGCTGCGCGACATGGACCGCCTGATTTCCGAGGAAACCGGTCTGCACGTGCAGGTGGCTGACGACCCGCTGACCTGCGTGGCCCGCGGTGGCGGTCGTGCGCTGGAACTGGTCGACATGCACGGCAACGAGTTCTTTGCGCCGGAATAAGCCGTCCCGGCTGCCTGCGCCCGCAGCGCCCCTCCGGGGTGCGGCCCGCCACATCGGCGGGTCGGCACCGGCGGGGCGCCCGCGTGTTTCCCTTCCGCCTTCTGCCAGTTGAATCGCTGCCGTGCCGCCCTACGCCGGACCTCCCGTCGCTTCCCGATCCGGTGATGCCGCCAGCCCGCTGCGGCTGCTGGCCTATCTCGCACTGGCAATCACCTTGATCGTCCTCGACGACCAGGCCGGCTGGCTGGCGCGTCTGCGCGAGCAGGCCAACAGCCTGGTGCAGCCGGTGTGGGCCCTGGCCGGCCTGCCCGGCAAGCTCGGCGGGCAGGTGCGGGATACCGCCGCAAGCCACGGCCAGCTGGTGACCGAGAACCGCGAACTGCGCAACCAGCTGCTGCTGGCCAACGCCCGCCTGACCCGCCTGCAGACCGCCGCGCTGGACAACGCGCAGCTGCGCGAACTGCTGAACGTGGCCGAGCGCAGTGGCCTGGACGTGCAGCTGGCGCCGATCCTGGATATCGACCTGGACCCGGTCAAACAGCGCCTGGTGCTGGACGCCGGCAGCCGCGAAGGCGTGCACGTCGGCCAGGCGGTGATCGATTCCGGCGGCCTGATGGGCCAGGTGATCAGCGTGACCGCGGGCAGCTCCACCGTGCTGTTGCTGACCGATCCCGACCACGCGGTGCCGGTGACCGTGGCCCGCAATGGCGTGCGCCTGATCGTCTACGGCCGCGGCGACAAGCTGGAACTGCGCGACATTCCGCTCAGCGCCGGCGTGGAAGTGGGCGATGAGATCGTCACCTCCGGCCTTGGCGGCCGCTTCCCGGCGGGATTCCCGGTCGGCACCATCACCGCGCTGCGTCCGGACGATACCCATGCCTTCCTGGTGGGCGAACTGAAACCGGCCGCGCAGCTTGATCGCGGCCGCGACGTGCTTCTGCTGCGCCCCGGCGCAGCGATCCGTATTCCGCCGAACCTGCGCCTGCAGATGGAACAGGCCGCTCCCGGTGGCCCGGCCGATGCCCCGGCGCTGCCGACCGGCGCCGCGCCGACGGCGCCTTCGACGACGCAGCCCACCCCGGTAGTGCCGACCGCTGGCCGGCAACCGTCCTCGTCTGCGACGAGGTCGGCAGCCCCCGCATCCTCCCTTGACCCGGCGCCTTCGGCGCGCCCCCTTGAGCCGACTGCACCTTCGGCGCAACCGGCCCGCGCATCTTCCCTTACCCCCGCGCCTTTGGCGCGCCCCCCTCAACAAGAGGGGGGCTCTCCCCCAGCCAGCTCCACGGTAGTGCCGGCCGCTGGCCGGCAACCGCAGCAAACTCAGCCGCAGCCGGAGGCGCAACGATGAGCCGCCTTCGCGACAACCGCTGGGTGCTGCCGGCCAGCGTGGTGGTAGCCCTGCTGCTGGGCCTGCTGCCGTTGCCGGCGCTGCTGCAGCCGCTGCGTCCGTATTGGCTGGCTCTGGTGCTGGCCTACTGGGTGATCGAAGCGCCCGAGCGCGTCGGTCTCGGCATCGCCTTCGCCAGCGGCGTCGTCGCCGACCTGCTGTATGGCGGCGTGCTGGGCGAACAGGCGCTGCGGCTGGTGATGCTGGCCTTCATCCTGCAGCGCTTCCGCGCGCGCATCCGCTTCTTCCCGATGTCGCAGCAGATGCTGGCCATCGGCGGCCTGCTGTTCAACGACCGCATCGTCAGCGCGCTGGTCCACATCCTGGTGGGCGAACCGACGCTGCCGTGGTCGTACTGGTGGGCACCGCTGCTCGGCATGGGCCTGTGGCCGCTGGTGTTCGTGCTGCTGGATGCGGTGCGCTTCGGCAAGCGCGGGCGCTGAGCCATGCTGCCGCGCCGCCAGGTCAAGAATCCGCACGCCGAAGCCGAACAGTTCCGGCGTCGCGCGGCGCTGGGTTTCTTCGGCGTGCTGGTCTGCCTGCTGGGCCTGGGCGGCTGGTACTTCAAGCTGCAGGTGCTGGACCACGACATCTACGCCACCCGCTCCGAAGCCAACCGCATCAAGCCGCGGCCGGTGGTGCCCGGGCGCGGCATGATCTATGACCGCAACGGCCGGCTGCTGGCCGAGAACGTGCCGGCGTTCCGCCTGGATGTGACCCCGGACAAGGTCAAGGACATGGATGCCACCCTGGAAGGGCTGGCGAAGATCATCCAGATCAGCCCGGAAGAACTGGAAGCGTTCAACAAGTCGCGCAAGGCGCGCCGCAAGTTCCTGCCGGTCACGCTGAAGCTGCGCATGAGCGATGAGGAAATGGCGCGCTTCGCCGTGGACCGCTGGCGCTTTCCCGGCGTCGAGCTGGAACCGTACCTGACCCGTCGCTATCCCTATGGCGACCTGTTCGCGCACATCATCGGCTACGTCGGCCGCGTGGACGACAAGGATCTGGAGATCCTCGGCGAAGGCAATGCCGCGCTGACCCACATCGGCAAGTCCGGCCTGGAGCGTTATTACGAGCAGGAGCTGCGCGGCAAGGTCGGCTACGAGCAGGTCGAGACCAACGTGCAGGGCCGCGCGATCCGCACCATCGGCCGTGTTGCCGCGCAATCCGGCGCCGACCTGCGGCTGTCGATCGACGCCGACCTGCAGCGGGCGATGGTGGCCGCCTTCGGTGAGCAGGAAGGCTCGGCCGTGGCGATGGACCCGCGAACCGGTGAAGTGCTGGCAATGGTCAGCCTGCCGTCCTACGACCCGAACCTGTTCGTCAACGGTATCTCGCATGCTGATTTCAAGGCGCTGAACGACAACCCGTCGCGCCCGCAGTTCAATCGACTGGTACTCGGCGGCGTCGCTCCCGGTTCGACCCTGAAGCCGCTGATCGGCCTGGCCGGCCTCGATTCGGGCGTTCGCCGCCCGGAGGACAAGGTGCTGTCGACCGGCATGTTCTACCTGCCCGGCACCTCGCGTGGCTGGGGTGACTCGCACCGTGGCGGTCACGGCTGGACCGATCTGCGCAAGTCCATCGCGCAGTCGGTCAATACGTATTACTACCGGCTGGCATTGGACCTGGGCATCGAGCGGTTCGACCATTACATGGAGTACTACGGCTTCGGCCAGCCGACCGGCATCGATCTGACCGGCGAGATCTCCGGCATCCTGCCGTCGCCGGCCTACAAGCGGAAGAGCCGCAAGGAAGCCTGGTATCCCGGCGACACGGTGAACATCAGCATCGGCCAGGGCGACTGGAAGGTCACCCCGCTGCAGCTGGCCCGCGGTGTCAGCGGCCTGGCCAATGGCCAGCTGCGCACGCCGCATCTGGTGATGCAGCAGCGTGCGGGTTTCGACAGCGACTGGGTGGCGGCGGAGCCCGGCCCGAGCAAGCCGGTCAGCCCCAACCCGAACAATCTTCAGGCGGTGCGCGAAGGCATGATGGCCACCATGCTTCCCGGCGGCAGCGCCGCACGCATGGCGGCCGGCGCGCCGTACACGATGGCGGGCAAGACCGGTACCGCGCAGGTCGTCAGCCGCAAGGGCACGGCTGCGGTCAATCCCAGAAGCCTGCCGATGCACCTGCGCCACCGTGCGCTGTTCGTCGGCTTCGCGCCGGCCGAACAGCCGGTGATCGCGCTGGCCATCGCCGTGGAAGGCGGCGGTTACGGTGGCGCAGCAGCGGCACCGATCGCGCGCAAGATCTTCGATGCCTGGCTGCTGGGCAAGATGCCTGAAGGCATGCAGTCGCTGGACAGCGAACGCGGCACCACCGCCATCGGCATCACCGCCTTCGACAACGAGGACGTGAACGCGCGCCCGGCCGGTGACGCCGCTGCCGCCGAGCTGGGCGAGCACCCGGTGCTGATCGGCATGCCTGCACCGCCACCGACGCCAGCCCCGGTTCCGGGTTCACCGTCTGCTGCGGCCATGCCTGCCGGTCCTCGCCCGACTGTCGCGGCGGAGGCCAGCCGATGAGCGCGTTCCTGCGGTGGGCCGGCGAAATGCTGCAGCGGTTCTTCAGCAGCCTCGACTGGGTGCTGTGCCTGGCCCTGGGCGCGCTGATGGTGATCGGTCTGGCAACGTTGAAGAGTGCTGGCGGCGATGGCCTGGTGATGGCGCAGGGCGTGCGTTTTGCCGTGGGCCTGGCGGCGATGTGGGGCATCTCGCGGGTGCCGATCCTGCGCATCCGCTCGGCGACGCCGCTGATCTATGCCATCTCGATGATTCCGTTGCTGGCGGTGTTCGTGCTGGGCACGGGCAAGTACGGCCGGCAGTGGCTGGACCTGAAGTTCTTCTACCTGCAGCCGGCCGAGCTGCTCAAGGTCAGCCTGCCGATGATGGTGGCCTGGTACCTGCACAAGATGCCGCTGCCGCCGCGCTTCAACACGGTGCTGGTGGCGATGGTGATCATCGGCGTGCCGACCGGGCTGGTGATGCTGCAGCCGGACTTCGGCACCGGCGTGCTGATCGCCGCCAGTGGTGTGTTCGTGCTGCTGCTGGCCGGCCTGCCGTGGTGGTGGGTGGGGCTGGGCGTGGGCGGTGTGGCCGCGGTGGCACCCGTCGCCTGGTTCTGGTTGCTGCGGCCGTACCAGAAGGACCGCATCATGATGTTCCTGGACCCGGAAATGGACGCGCTGGGTGCGGGCTGGAACATCATCCAGTCGAAGATCGCCATTGGTTCAGGCGGATTCGATGGCAAGGGCTGGGGCGAAGGCTCGCAGTCGCACCTGAATTTCATTCCCGAGCAGACCACCGACTTTGCGTTCTCGGTGCTGAGCGAGGAGTTCGGCTGGATCGGCGTGGCGCTGGTGCTGGTGCTGTATCTGGTGGTGATCGGGCGCTGCCTGTGGATCGCCAGCCAGTCGCGCGATTCGTACTCGCGGTTGCTGGCCGGTGCCACGGGTCTGGCGTTCTTCGTCTATGTGCTGGTGAACGGCGGGATGATCTCGGGCCTGCTGCCGGTGGTGGGCGTGCCGATGCCGTTGATCAGCTACGGCGGTACGTCGGCGGTGTCGCTGCTGGCCGGGTTCGGGTTGGTGATGGCGGTGCGTCGTCACAATCCGGTGCATGGCGGGTATGGGTAGTTTCCAGCCATCGGCGCAGCCCCTCGTGGGTGGTTGCTGAAAGCAACAGCCGTGGTTGGCCGGGCGGGGTGGACTGCGCAGGGGGCGCTGCAAGTACGTCCATGTAAGCTCGGTCGCCGCATCCATGCGGCTCACGCCCCTGCGCAGCCCACCCCGCCCGGCTTCGACAGTTTCCTGCGGTGGCCACCCACGCAAAGAGAAAAAAGCAGAGCAGAAGCGGGTCGCTTCGCTCTTTGTAGTGCCGAGCCATGCTCGGCTCAGGGCCGGCATGCGCGCGTGGGCTCAGCTCTACAGGCGCGTGCGCTTTACGCGGCCTGCAACTGCACATCCACATATTCCGACAGGCCTCGGCAGGCCAGCAGCAGACCTTCGCGGGCGTCATCGCCCAGTTGCTGCGTGTCGTCGCCGTCCACGCGCACGCGTTCGGTGGCGTGCAGCAGTTCCAGCAGGAAGGTCAGCCCGGCATTGGCGCGGTCGATGCGTGCCATCGCCATGCACTGCGCCTGCGTTCGCCCCTTGTGTGGCCACGGCTGACCATCTGCCGCTTCAACCTGGCGGATGCGCTGCAGGCAGTCCAGCAGGGTAGGGCTGCCTGGACTGTTGGCGGCCTGCGTGGCGGTGAGCGTGGTTTCCAGTGCGCGGGCGATGTCGTCCGGCAGCTGGTGGGCGGCCTCGCCCAAGGTCGCGAACAGGTATGGGTAGGTGGAAGCGGACATGGCGGCATCCTTGTGCGGTAGGCAAGGGCCACCCCGCGTGCATGCGAGGGTGGCGGACGATGCGTGGCTCCAATACCGGGGACAGACAGTTCCGGCGGGCACGAGGCCCTCCACGCACCGCCCGCCAAAGACGCACGGACGGATTGCCAGCCGACGCCACCCAACAAGGAAAGGGCGACGCCGGCCGGCAAGCGTAAACAACTGTC
The DNA here is from genome assembly GCF_021605635.1 of Stenotrophomonas sp. PA-6-5C. Taxonomy (NCBI): domain Bacteria; kingdom Pseudomonadati; phylum Pseudomonadota; class Gammaproteobacteria; order Lysobacterales; family Lysobacteraceae; genus Stenotrophomonas; species Stenotrophomonas sp. PA-6-5C. The sequence goes on along the minus strand of NZ_WKEE01000015.1, from coordinate 1,349 downwards.
TGTCCTTCGGGATTGGAGTCCCGTGCCACCCGTTGTCGGTGGCACTACATGATGTGCACGGGGGCCCTGCGGCTCCAATCAGAATTGTTTGAAACCCGGAAAATCCGCAGGCCAAAGGCATCCGCCACGCGCGGTGTCGATAGCGACAAACAGCGCTGACAGCTTCACGAAAGCGCCGGTTGCTACCGTGCCACGGGTGAAATGGAAACGAATGCTTGGCGGCTGCCGTGAGGCGGTCCGCACGATCGACCTGCCGTTGCTGGTCGCGTTGTTGATCCTGATGGGCGCGGGCCTGGCGGTGCTGCACAGCGTGAACGGGCCGGTGCATGGGCAGGCGATGCGCTTCGCCGGTGGCCTGGTGGCGATGTGGCTGTTGTCGCGGGTCTCGCTGCTGCGCCTGCGCGCGTGGACGCCTGCCATCTATGCGTTGTCGATGCTGCCGTTGATGGCGGTGTATGTGATCGGTACCGGTAAATACGGGCAGCGCTGGCTCAACCTCGGCGTGTTCTATCTGCAACCTTCGGAACTGCTCAAGCTCAGCCTGCCGTTGATGATGGCCTGGTATCTGCACCGTCAGCCGTTGCCGCCATCGCCGCGCACGGTGTTGACGGCAGCGGTGCTGATCGGGGTGCCAGCGGTGCTGATCCTGATGCAGCCCAATCTCGGTACCGCCACGCTGGTGACCGCCAGCGGCGTGTTTGCGTTGCTGTTGGCTGGCCTGCAGTGGCGCTGGGTGGTGGCCGGCTTGAGTGCGGTGTCGGTGGCTGCGCCGCTGGCATGGTTCGGGCTGCTGCGGCAGTACCAGAAGAACCGTGTACTGACCTTCCTGGATCCGGCCGCCGATCCCTTGGGCACCGGTTGGAACATCCTGCAATCGCGCATCGCCATCGGCTCCGGTGGCATGCAGGGACGTGGCTGGGGCCACGGCACGCAGGCGACGTTGGATTTCCTGCCCGAGTACACCACCGATTTCGCGTTCTCGGTGTTGGCCGAAGAGTTCGGCTGGATCGGCGTGGTGACGGTGTTTGCCTTGTATCTGTTCGTGGTCGGGCGCTGCCTGTCGATCGCGGTGCAGGCACGCGACACGCACGCGCGGTTGTTGGCCGGCAGCCTCGGCTTGGCGTTCTTCGTGTACGTACTGGTCAACGGCGGGATGATTTCCGGCTTGCTGCCGGTGGTGGGCATTCCGATGCCGCTGATCAGCTACGGCGGCACCTCGGCGGTGTCGTTGCTGGCCGGCATCGGTCTGGTGATGGCGGTGCGCGGGCATCGGCCGGTACACGCGTAGGTTTCCAGCCAACGGCGCAGCCCCTCGCGGGTGGCCGCTCAAAGCGATTCATCGATTGGGC